>NZ_QPFS01000076.1:0-24119 GCF_010906995.1 Rhodopseudomonas sp. WA056
GCATCATCCAGGGCTTCGGCTTCGGCCTGGTATTCGTGCCGCTGTCGACGGTGGCGTTCATGACGCTGCCAGGACATCTGCGCACCGACGGCACCGCCATGCTGACGCTGGTGCGCAACGTCGCCAGCTCGGTCGGGATCTCGGTGGTGATCGCCAAGCTGTCGTCGGGCACCACCACGGCACACGCCATCCTGTCCGAGCATATCAACCCGTTCAACGACGCGCTCCAGATGCCGAACGTCACCGGCATGATCGACCTGTCGACCACCACCGGCAAGGCGATGATCGACGCGATCGTCACCATGCAGGCGCAGATCATCGCGTTCTCGCACGACTACGCGATGGTGATGTTCCTGACCGCCGCCTCGGTGCCGATGGCAATCATCATCGGCTCGACCAAGGCCGCGCTGCGCAAGCAGGGCGAAGCCGCAGCGGATCATGCGGCGGTGATGGAGTAGCTTGTTCAGCTCCCCCACGCCGGAAGAGGCCGAGGGGCCCAGCAATTGAACAAGGCCGTCATTCCGGACGCCGCGCAGCGGCGATCCGGAATCCCGAGGTGATGTACACGGGATTCCGGGTTCGCTCACTGGCGTGAGCGCCCCGGAATGACCGGGTGATCCTTAGTTCACCTTCTCGATCGCCATCGCGACGCCCTGGCCGACGCCGACGCACATCGTGGCGAGCGCGAGCTTGCCGCCGCGCTTCTCCAGGCCGTGCACCGCGGTCAGCGCCAGACGAGCGCCGCTCATGCCGAGCGGGTGGCCGAGCGCGATCGCGCCGCCGTGCGGATTGACGAAGTCGGCGTCGTCTTGGACGCCGAGCTGGCGCATGCAGGCGATGCCCTGAGAGGCGAACGCTTCGTTCAGCTCGATCAGATCGAAGTCGCTGATCTTCAGCCCGAGCCGCTCCATCAGCTTCCTGGTGGCCGGCACCGGGCCGATGCCCATGATCCGCGGCGGCACCGCCGCCGAAGCGAGGCCGAGGATTTTGGCGCGCGGCGTCAGGCCGTATTTCTTCACCGCCGCGGCGGATGCGATCAGCAACGCGGCGGCGCCGTCATTGACACCGGAGGCGTTGCCGGCCGTGACGGTGCCCGGATTGCGCACGATCGGCTTCAGCTTGGCGAGGCCTTCGAGCGTGGTTTCGGGGCGCGGATGTTCGTCCTTGTCGACGGTGATCGGGCCGGCCTTGCCGCCCGAATACGTCACCGGCGCGATCTCCTCGGCGAAGTAGCCGGCCGCGATCGCCGCACCGGCGCGCTGCTGGGAGCGGATCGCGAACGCGTCCTGGTCGGCGCGCGAGATCTGGAACTCCTCGGCGACGTTCTCGCCGGTCTCCGGCATCGAATCGACGCCGTATTGCTGCTTCATCAGCGGATTGATGAAGCGCCAGCCGATCGTAGTGTCGAAAATGTCGGCGGTGCGGGCGAATGCTTCGGTCGCCTTGCCCTGCACGAACGGCGCGCGGGTCATCGACTCGACGCCGCCGGCGATCGCCAGATCGATTTCGCCGCCGCGGATCGCACGGCCTGCCGCGCCGACCGCATCGAGCCCGGAGGCGCACAGCCGGTTCAGGGTCTGACCGGGCACCGAATCCGGCAGGCCCGCCAGCAGCGCCGCCATCCGGGCGACGTTGCGGTTGTCCTCGCCGGCCTGGTTGGCGCAGCCGAAGAACACCTCGTCGACCGCGCTCCAGTCCATGTCGGGGTGCCTGGCCATCAGCGCCTTGATCGGCACCGCCGCGAGATCGTCGGTCCGAACCTTGGCGAGCGACCCACCGTACCGGCCGATCGGGGTGCGCACAGCGTCGCAGATGAACACGTCGGCCATCAGATTCTCCCTTGTTGGCATGACCCGGGCTGAGTGCCGGACTTGGGGGCGAGTTGTAGGAAGCCGGCCGGGCGCGGTCAATGTGCGCGGCATACGCGAAACCCGTGCATGGCCGGCGCCGCGCGGTAGGAAGCCCGGGGCGAATTTTGCTATGCATCGGCCATGACCTTCCGACCCGACATCGCTCCGCCGCCCGAACCCGCATTGCCCGCCGAGGCGCCGGCCAAAATGTCGCCGATGATGGAGCAGTACCACGAGATCAAGGCCGCCAATCCGGGCCTGCTCCTGTTCTACCGGATGGGCGATTTCTACGAGCTGTTCTTCGAGGACGCCGAGATCGCCTCGCGCGCGCTCGGCATCACGCTGACCAAGCGCGGCAAGCATCTCGGCGCCGACATTCCGATGTGCGGCGTGCCGGTGGAGCGCTCCGACGATTATCTGCACCGGCTGATCGCACTCGGCCACCGTGTCGCGGTGTGCGAACAGACCGAGGATCCGGCGGCGGCCCGCGCCCGCAAAAGCGTGGTGCGGCGGGACGTGGTGCGGCTGATCACGCCCGGCACGCTGACCGAAGACACCCTGCTCGACGCCCGCGCCAACAACTATCTGCTGGCGATCGCCCGCACGCGCGGCTCGTCCGGTGCCGACCGCATCGGTCTCGCCTGGATCGACATCTCGACCGGTGAGTTCTGCGTCACCGAGTGTTCGACCGGCGAACTCGCCGCGACGCTGGCGCGGATCAATCCGAACGAAGCGATCGTGCCGGACGCGCTCTATAGCGACACTGAACTCGCCCCGACCCTGCGCGAGCTCGCCGCCGTCACGCCGCTGACCCGCGACGTGTTCGATTCAGCCACCGCCGAGCGGCGGCTGTGCGATTACTTCGCCGTCGCCACCATGGACGGCCTCGCCGCGTTGTCACGGCTGGAGGCGACCGCGGCGGCGGCCTGCGTCACCTATGTCGACCGCACCCAGCTCGGCAAACGCCCGCCGTTGTCGCCGCCAGCGCGCGAAGCATCCGGCACCACGATGGCGATCGACCCGGCGACCAGGGCCAATCTCGAACTCACCCGGACGCTCGCCGGCGAGCGCCGCGGCTCGCTGCTCGACGCGATCGATTGCACCGTCACCGCCGCCGGGTCGCGGCTGCTGGCGCAGCGGCTCGCCGCGCCGCTGACCGATGCGGCTGCGATCGCGCGCCGGCTCGATGCGGTCGAGGCTTTCGCGGCAGATTCCGGGCTTCGCGAACAGATCCGCAGCTCGCTCCGCGCGGCGCCCGACATGGCGCGCGCACTGGCGCGGCTGTCGCTCGGCCGCGGCGGCCCGCGCGACCTGGCGAACTTGCGCGACGGCATCCGCGCCGCCGACGAGGTGCTGACGCAGCTCGGCCAGCTCGCCACGCCGCCGCAGGAAATCTCGGCCGCGATCGCGGCGCTGCAGCGCCCCTCGCGCGAGCTGTGCGCCGAGCTCGGCCGCGCGCTCGCCGACGATCTGCCGCTATTGAAGCGCGACGGCGGCTTCGTGCGCGACGGCTACGAGCCGGCGCTCGACGAGACCCGCAAGCTGCGCGACGCCTCGCGTCTGGTGGTGGCGTCGATGCAGGCGCGCTACGCCGACGACACCGGCATCAAGACGCTGAAGATCCGGCACAACAATGTGCTGGGCTACTTCGTCGAAGTCTCGGCGCAGCACGGCGAAAAATTGATGGCGCCGCCGCTGAACGCCACCTTCATCCATCGCCAGACGCTGGCCGGGCAGGTCCGCTTCACCTCCGCCGAACTCGGCGAGATCGAGGCCAAGATCGCCAATGCCGGCGATCGCGCGCTCGGGCTCGAGCTGGAAATCTTCGACCGCCTCAGCGCATTGATCGATGCCGCCGGCGACGACCTGCGCGCCGCCGCGCATGCGTTCGCGCTGCTCGACGTCGCCACCGCGCTGGCCAAGCTCGCATCCGACGACAACTACGTCCGGCCCGAAGTCGACGACTCGCTGTCGTTCGCGATCGAAGGCGGCAGGCATCCGGTGGTCGAGCAGGCACTGAACAAGGCCGGCGAGCCGTTCATCGCCAATGCCTGCGACCTGTCGCCCGGCCCGGCGCAAAAGAGCGGCCAGATCTGGCTTCTGACCGGCCCGAACATGGCCGGTAAATCGACCTTCCTGCGTCAGAACGCGCTGATCGCGCTGCTCGCCCAGGTCGGCAGCTTCGTGCCGGCGAGCCGGGCCCGGATCGGCATCGTCGACCGGCTGTTCTCCCGCGTCGGCGCCGCCGACGACCTCGCCCGTGGCCGCTCCACCTTCATGGTCGAGATGGTCGAGACCGCCGCCATCCTGAACCAGGCGTCCGAACGGGCGCTGGTGATCCTCGACGAGATCGGCCGCGGCACCGCGACCTTCGACGGCCTATCGATCGCCTGGGCGGCGATCGAGCATCTGCACGAACAGAATCGTTGCCGCGCGCTGTTCGCGACGCACTACCACGAGCTGACCGCGCTGTCGGCCAAGCTGCCGCGGCTGTTCAACGCCACGGTGCGGGTCAAGGAATGGCGCGGCGAGGTCGTATTCCTGCACGAAGTGCTGCCGGGCTCGGCCGACCGCTCCTACGGCATCCAGGTCGCTAAGCTCGCCGGCCTGCCGGCGAGCGTCGTGGCGCGGGCCAAGACGGTATTGGCCAAGCTGGAGGCCAACGATCGCGGCCAGCCAAAGACGCTGATCGACGACCTGCCGCTGTTCGCCATTACCGCCCTCGCGCCGGCCGAAGCCGCCCCGCCGAGCGAGGCGGAGCCTTTGATCGAGGCGGTCAAGGCGCTACACCCCGACGAGATGACTCCGCGCGAAGCGCTCGACGCGCTGTATGCGCTCAAGGCCAAGCTGCCGAGCGCAAACTGACGTCCGGCCTGCGTCAGGCGCTCAATCGGGACGGACAGCAAAATGGCCGGGGGCGAGCCCCGGCCATTTCAACAAATAACTCTTTGAAAATGTTACTTCTTCGCCGGCGCCGGGGCGGCCGGTTTGGCGGCATCCGCCGGTTTGGCCGCGTCCGGCTTCGCCGGCGCCTGGTCCATCCGCTCCACCTTGGCGGCCTGGCGCAGCTTGCTGACGTAATCCGACTGCGCCTTGCGGGCGACGTACTGCTCGATCTGAGCCTTGACCTGGTCGAAGCTCGGCGGCTTACGGTTGCGCTTTTCTTCGACCTTGATGATGTGCCAGCCGAACTGACTCTTCACCGGGTCCGAGATCTTGCCCGGCTCCAGCGCAAACGCCACCGCGGAGAATTCCGGCACCATCTGGTCCTTGGTGAAGAAGCCGAGATCGCCGCCATCCGACGCGCCCGGATCCTTGGACTTCTTCTTCGCCAGCTCGGCGAAATCGGCGCCCTTCTTCAGCTCCTCGGCGACCGCCTTGGCCTCGTCCTCGGTCTCGACCAGAATGTGCCGCGCGTGGACTTCCTGCTCGCCGGAAATCTGCTTGGCGGCCTCCTCGTAGACCTTCTTCATCGCCTCGTCGGTGGTCGCGGCCTTGCCCTCGGCGGCGAGCACGTCGTCCATGAGCAGGCGATTGCGGGCGAAATCCAGCCGTTTCTTGAAATCGGCGCTGTCCTGGATCTTCTTGTCCTCGGCAGCCTTGGCGACGATCTTCATGTCGATCAGGAAGGCGAGCACGTTTTCCTTCTTGCTCGCCGGATCCATCTGGGCGAGGCTCGGGCCGAGCTCCTGCTCGGCGAGATCGACGTCGCTCTGGCGGATTTCGGCACCGTTGACCTTGGCGAGGACCGGGTTGGCATCTTCGGCGCGCACCGCGGGGGCGGCCAGCAGCGCAAATGCGAGACAACCTGTCACAGCCGCGCTGAGGAGGCCGGCGCGCAGGCCGGATGAGACTGCGTTGGACGCAGGTGTCATGGAAAATCCTTGTCTTGAAAGCCGGGGTGTCGGGGCGCCCGGAGAGTCACCCAATCGCGGCACCTTGGCAACGCGAAAACTCTGTCAAAATGATGAAATCCCTGAAAGGTCGGCGCGTTGACAACCCCCAGGCCCAGCCATATCTGTGCCGCCACAGGCTCGGGTCGGGCGGTCGTCGCGCGACCGCGCCCCGAGCAGCCGGCCCTCGGATTGCTGGATTACCAATCATTTCGCGCGAGCACCTGTATTCTGATAGGTGCCCGAGCGTCACGATGAGTTGATAGTGGCTCGAGCGAACGGCATTACGGCTGCGAAGTCACACCGCAACAACAGGAAGCTGGCATGATCGGCGCGTTCGCCCGCAAACTCTTCGGCTCCGCTAACGACCGCAGGGTCAAGGGTTACCAGTCGCGGGTCGCCGCAATCAATGCGCTCGAGCCGGAATTGTCCAAGCTTTCGGACGAGGCGCTGCGCGCCCGAACGGCCGAATTCCGCGCCGAGCTGGCCGCCGGCAAGACTCTCGACGACCTCCTAGTCCCTGCCTTCGCCACCGTCCGCGAGGCGGCCAAGCGCACGCTGGGCCAACGCCATTTCGACGTGCAGTTGATCGGCGGCATGGTGCTGCACGAGGGCGACATCGCCGAAATGAAGACCGGCGAAGGCAAGACGCTGGTCGCCACCCTCGCGGTCTATCTCAACGCGCTGCCGGGCAAGGGCGTGCATGTCGTCACAGTCAACGACTACCTCGCCACCCGCGACTCCGGCTGGATGGGCCAGATTTACGGCTTCCTCGGCATGACCACCGGCGTGATCGTGCACGGTCTCGACGACAGCCAGCGCCAGGCCGCCTATGCCTGCGACATCACCTACGGCACCAACAACGAATACGGCTTCGATTATCTGCGCGACAACATGAAGTACCGGCTGGAGGACATGGTCCAGCGCGGGCATCATTTCGCGATCGTCGACGAAGTCGACTCGATCCTGATCGACGAAGCCCGCACCCCGCTGATCATCTCCGGCCCGCTGGACGACCGTTCGGACTTCTACAACACCATCGACACCTTCATCCCGCGGCTCGACAAGTCGGATTACGACGTCGACGAGAAGCAGCGCACCGTGACGCTGACCGAAGGCGGTATGGAGAAGATCGAGACGCTGCTGCGTGACGCCGGCCAGCTCCGGGGCGAGTCGCTCTACGATATCGAGAACGTCTCGGTAGTGCACCATGTCAACCAGGCGCTGCGCGCCCACGCCCTGTTCCACCGCGACAAGGACTACATCGTTCGCAACGACGAGGTGGTGATCATCGACGAGTTCACCGGCCGCATGATGCAGGGCCGGCGCTATTCCGAAGGCCTGCACCAGGCGCTGGAAGCCAAGGAGCACGTCACCGTCCAGCCGGAAAACCAGACGCTCGCTTCGATCACTTTCCAGAACTATTTCCGGATGTACGACAAGCTCGGCGGCATGACCGGTACGGCGGCCACCGAGGCCGACGAGTTCTTCGACATCTACAAGCTCGAAGTGGTCGAGATCCCGACCAACCTGCCGATCGCCCGTCTCGACGAAGACGACGAGGTGTATCGTACCCAGGGAGAGAAATACGCCGCGATCCTCGCCGAGGTCGAGCGCGCCAACAAGCGGATGCAGCCGGTGCTGGTCGGTACAGGCTCGATCGAAAAGTCCGAGGTGCTGGCCGAGTATCTGAAGAAGAACGGCTACAAGCAGATCGACTTCACCGACCCGAAGGGAATGGACAAGCTGTATGCGGCGGCGCGCGCGGGCAAGCCGGCAAAGCTGTTCGCAGTGCTGAACGCGCGCTTCCATGAACAGGAAGCCTATATCGTCGCCGAAGCCGGCGTGCCGGGCGCGATCACCATCGCCACCAACATGGCGGGTCGCGGCACCGACATCAAACTCGGTGGATCGCTGGAGATGCGGATTCAGCAGGAAGCCGCGCACATCACCGACGAAGCCGAGAAGGCGGCGAAGATTGCCGAGATCAAGGCCGACATCGAGCGCTTCCGCACCATGGTGCTGAACGCCGAGGACGAGATCGAGATCGAGCCCGCCAAGGGCAACAAGCCGGCCAAGACCGCCAAACGCCCCGGCGGTCTGTATATTATCGGCTCGGAGCGCCACGAAAGCCGCCGCATCGACAACCAGCTCCGCGGCCGTTCCGGACGTCAGGGCGACCCGGGTCGCTCCAAGTTCTTCCTGTCGCTGGAAGACGACCTGATGCGGATCTTCGGATCGGGCAAGCTCGACACCATGCTGACCCGCCTCGGCCTGAAGGAAGGCGAGGCGATCATCCATCCCTGGATCAACAAGGCGCTGGAAAAGGCGCAGCAGAAGGTCGAGGCGCGCAACTTCGACATCCGCAAGAACCTCTTGAAGTTCGACGACGTCCAGAACGACCAGCGCAAGGTGATCTTCGACCAGCGCGTCGAGCTGATGAAAGAAGACAGCGTGGCCGAGACGGTCACCGACATGCGCCACACCTATATCGAGGATCTGGTTTCCAAGTACGTGCCCGAGCACGCTTATGCCGAGCAGTGGGACGTCGCCGGACTGAAGGCGGAATTGCAGCGCGTGGTCGGCTTCGACATTCCGGTCGACGAATGGGCGAAGGAAGAAGGCATCGCCGACGAGGAGCTGATGACCCGGCTGGAGCGGGTGTTCGACGAGCACATGGCCGCCAAGGTCGGGCAGTGGGGCACCGACGTGATGCGCTACGCCGAAAAGAGCATCCTGCTGCAGACGCTCGACCATCTGTGGCGCGAGCATCTGGTGATGCTCGACCATCTGCGCCAGGTGATCGGCCTGCGCGGCTACGGCCAGCGCGATCCGCTGCAGGAGTACAAATCCGAAGCGTTCAATCTCTTCCAGGAGATGAGCTCACACCTGCGCGAGGCGGTGACCGCACAACTGATGCGGGTCGAGATCATTCCGCCGGATCAGCCGCAGGAGCTGCCGCCGATGGAGGTCCATAAAATGGACCCCGATACGGGCGAAGACGAAATGGCGCTTGCCAGCGTCTCGCTTGCTCCGGCCCAGGCGGCCGACAAGGCCGCTCGGGATCCGAACAAGCCGGAGACCTGGGGCAAGGTCGGCCGCAACGAGGACTGCCCCTGCGGCTCCGGCAAGAAGTACAAGCACTGCCACGGCCGCTACGCGTAAAGAGCTGCAGGCCTGATCAGGACACTCGCAATGCCCGGCCTCAGGCCGGGCATTTTGCTGTCTGGAATTCGAACCCGCAGCGGTCATTCCGGGGCGCGCAGCAACGCTGCGCGAACCCGGAATCACGGGATTGTTGAAATCCTGCTGGGGTCCCGAACGGCGAGATTTCCGGGTTCGCAGGCTGCGCCTGCGCCCCGGAATGACTGAATGATAGCTCTCCGCAGAAAGAGCGCGCCGCCTCAGCGGAACGCCGAGAAGCGGCTGTCGAACGAATTCGACGAAACCACCGGGGCGCCGCCGGAGATCATACCGGACGGCCTGGCTGAGGCCGACGAGGTGGTTTCGGCGGCATCGACGCTCGGCTTCAACGGCGGACGTGACGCAGCGGCCTGCTTGGTCTCGGAAGCCTTCGGCGCGGCGCCTTGCGGACGCGGCGCTGGCTCGTGGCGCGTCGCGGTGCTGACCGGTGCCGACGGCACCGGCCGGGCGGACGTGGCCGACTCGTTGCCGGGCTTGTGGCTGCCGGCGAGCAGACTGCCGATATCGTCCTTGGACGCCGAGGCGACACGCGCCTTCGCAGCGCCTCCGCTCGATTCAGCCGGAGCTGCAATCAGCAGATTGTCGGACGGACGCGGCGGGTTGACGGTCGGCGGGATCGTGCCGGGCGCACGATCGAACGACGCCAGCGTAGTCGATTCGGGCGTGTCGGACAGGCCGGTCGAGGCCTCGGGAATCTTCGATGCGAACACGTGGTTCATGCCGCCGTCGATGCCGGTATTGAGGCGCGCCACCGGCGTCCCCTTGGCGATCAGCTCGGCGATCTTGACGCTGTCCTGCCTGTCCTTCTCGCGCACCGCCTGGGCGATGTCGGGACGCACCTCGTAGGCCGGACATTTGGCCGAGGCGTTGAACTGCAACGGCTTGGTCGAGCCCGGCGGCGGCGCCGCGTCGAACACGTACTTCTGCTCGCAGAAATCGACCTTGGGCTCCTGCCGCGTCACTTCGAAATGGTCGTAGCCCTGCTTCAGCATCTTCCAGAACGGCATGTTCGGATTGTTGCGATGCTTGGCGAAATTGGCCGGCGTCATCTTGAACGGATAGGCCTGGAGCTGGAAGGCGCGCTGGCCGCCGAAGAACGACTCGCGCCCGAGCGCGTAGATCTCTGCGATCTGCTCGTCGGTCATCGCGTAGCAGCCGCGCGACGAGCAGTCGCCGTGCACCATCAGTTGCGAGCCGGTTCGACCGAGCGATTTGTCGAATGCGTTCGGATAGCCGGTGTTGAACGACAGATAGTACGAGGACTGCGGGTTCATCTGACCCGGAGAGATCGAATAGAACCCTTCGGGCGCCTGCCGGTCGCCTTCGCGGATCTTCGGACCCAGATCGCCGGACCAGCGGCAGATCGGATAGGATTTCAGCAATTGAAAGACGCCGGTTCGGTCCTGCTTCCAGACCTCGAGTTCGGCTTCCTGCTTGAACAGCCGCACCAGGATCGGCGACTGCAGGTCCATGTTCTTTTCCTGCATCGCCGCAACCAACTTGGGCGGCACCGGCTGGCTGGCCTTTGCATTGGTCGCCAGCGCCATCTGATCGCTGTTGCAGCCGGCGAGCAGCGGCATCGTCGCCAGCGCAGCCGTCACAAGCAACGCGCGTACAAGCGGGCTTTTCGTCACCACGAAGCTCCCCCGACGACAGGCCAACCCGCACCCCACATTCGAGTCACCCCGGCCGTCCAGCTTCCGCGACAGCGCATCCACGACCGAAAATCTTGCGACTTCCAGCGGATTCGACCGTTCGCATTTACCAAACTCTGCAAGCCATCGGCGCCAAGGCCTCGGCACCGCGGAATTGTTACAAGATTATCCTTAAGCCCTTGGGGTCGCAAGCCGATGAGGGCAGCGATGGGGCGCTCCAGACATCATGGTCAAGGAACATTGAATCGCCGGGCCGCGGCGAAACTGCGGCCGACCGCCGAAATTCGCACCAGCGCCGCTGACTTGGTTAAGATTTGACCAATTCGTCGACCCCTCGCAGCGAGGACGCGATCAGGCCAGTTTTCGGCCGATGTCGAGGAATTTCTGCCGGCGATGAGCGCGGATCGCATCGCGGCCCTGCCCCTTCAGCTCGGCGAAAGCCGCCGCGATGGCGTCGCCCGCCGTGGCGATCATCGCCGCCGGATCGCGATGGGCGCCGCCCTTCGGCTCGGCGAGAATCTGGTCGATCACCCCGAACTTCAGCAGGTCCTGGGCGGTGATCTTCATCGAGTTCGCCGCCTCCTGAGCCTTGGTGCCGTCACGCCACAGGATCGAAGACGCCGCTTCCGGCGAGATCACGCTGTACACCGCGTGCTCCAGCATCAGCACCTTGTTGGCGGTGGCGATCGCGATCGCACCGCCGGAGCCGCCTTCGCCGATCACTACGGCGACATTGGGCACGCCGAGCTGCAGGCAGGCCTCAGTCGAACGCGCGATCGCCTCGGCCTGACCGCGCTCTTCGGCGCCGATGCCCGGATAGGCGCCCGCGGTGTCGACCAGCGACAGCACCGGCAGATCGAACCGGTCGGCCATTTCCATCAGCCGCACCGCCTTGCGATAGCCTTCCGGCCGCGCCATGCCGAAATTGTGCCGTAGCCGGCTCTCCGTGGTCGACCCCTTCTCCTGGCCGATCACGCAGACGCTTTCGCCGCGGAAGCGGCCGAAGCCGCCGACCAGCGCCTCGTCATCGCCGAACTTGCGGTCGCCGGCCAACGGGGTGAATTCGGTGATCAGCGCTTCGATGTAGTCGACGCAATGCGGCCGCTGCGGATGGCGAGCCACTTGAGTCTTCTGCCAGGGCGTCAGCGCGGCGTAGAGATCGTGCAGCGCCTGCTGCGCCTTCTCCTCGATCTTCTCGACTTCCTCGTGGATGTCGCTGCCTGAGGCCGCAAGCGTCCGCAGTTCGTCGATCTTGGAATCGAGTTCCGCCACCGGCTTTTCGAAGTCGAGATAGCTGCGCATGGGCCCGGACATGACTAGAGCGATATGGGGAGGAAAGCTGCGGCCGATAGGGGCCGCCCGGCTTTTCAAGCCATCCGGGAGCCAAGTCAAGCGGATGGGACAAGCCGCGCTTCGCATCCACCGGCGCGGCGGATGCGAATGCGTCGCGTCGCCGGGCGACACGAGCATGAGCCCGACGGCCGGCATGGCGGGCCGATCCGCCGCCGGCACCGCCTCACGGCTTGATGATTACAGCCGCTCGATCCGGCTGGCGACCTCATCGATCAGGGCCACCGCTTCGTGCAGCTTGGCCTTGTCGAGACCTTCGCCAAGGCGGTTCTGCAGCACGCTGCGCAGATTTTGCATCGCACGCCGGGCTGGAGCCGCATCGATCCGCTCGCGCATCGCGCCCAACGCATCGAGCCGGGCGATGATCGCGGCGAGTTCGGCGGCGTGGGCGGCGAGATGCGCGGCGCCCTCCGCCGTCGCGGCGAACTGCTTGCGAGCGCCTTCGGTGAGCTGCTCTTCGATCAATCCCATTTCGCTGAGCATCGTCAGCGTCGGATAGACGATACCCGGACTCGGCGCATAGGCACCGCCGGTGCGCTCTTCGATCGCCCGGATCAGATCGTAACCGTGACGGGGCTTGTCAGCGATCAGCTTGAGCAGCAGCAGCCGCAATTCGCTGCCATCGAACATCCGCCGACCGCCGCCCCGGCGACCATGTCCGGGATGACCGACCCCGCCGATCTCGTCCTCCCATCCGCCGCCCCGGCGCGGTCCAGCGTGGAACGCCTGCGCATGATGGCCGTGACCGCGGCCGGAACGGCCGTGCCGGCCAGGAAACTGCATCTCTTTGTGAAACCCAAACATTCGCGTCAGCCTCATCGTTTAAGATGCACTCAAGATATATCATCAACGGACCACGTCAAGATCGTCCATGATATATCTTGGACCCACAAGACAGGCCCGTCGGTCCGTCTAGTCAGGACCGGTTGGACAAAGGGTGCAGGTCGCGCACCAGACTCTTCAAACGCTCCTCGACCACGTGGGTGTAGATCTGGGTGGTCGAGATATCGCTGTGGCCGAGCAGCGTTTGCACGATGCGCAGATCGGCGCCGTTGTGCAGCAAATGGCTGGCGAAGGCGTGGCGCAGCACGTGTGGACTGACCAGCCGCGGCGACAGCCCGGCGCGTGCTGCCAAATCCTTCAGATCCCTTGCAAAATGCTGCCTGGTGAGATGTCCGCTGTCGCCGAAGGACGGAAACAGCCATTTCGAGGAGGCGCCCTTGGGGTCTTTGGCGACAGCCGCGACTTCTTCGAGATAACGCGCCATCGCCTGCTTGGCGCCGGCATTGAGCGGCACCAGCCGTTCCTTGTCGCCCTTGCCGCGCACCACGATAATCCGGGCGTCGCGCCGGGCCGCCGACAGTGGCAGCGCCATCAGCTCGGAGACACGCAGGCCGGTCGCGTACAGCACTTCGAGCAGACAATTCAGCCGGGCCGCACGCAGCCGCGCGGCTCCCTCTGCGGCGTCGGCCTCCTGGCGGGCGCAAGCGAGCAGCCGGTCGACATCGGCAATCGACAGCACCTTGGGCAGGCTGCGACCGCGCTTCGGCCCGGCCAGGATCGCGGCCGGATCGTCGGCGCGAATCCGTTCGCTGAGCAGAAACCGGAACAAATGCCGCAGCGCCGACAGCCGACGGGCAACGCTGGAAGTGGCGAAGCCCCGCTTGTCGAGGTCCGCCAGATAGCCGCGCAGCGCCGCGGTGTCGGCAGCCCCGATGCGGAGCCGGCGGCGGGAGAGAAAGTGCGACAGGTCGGCCAGATCGCGCCGATAGGCGTCGAGCGTGTTGGCGGAGGCGCCCTGCTCGGCCGCGATCATGTCGAGGAACAGCTCGGTCAGCCCGGCGTCGGAATACGAGGTCGGGCGGAGCGGAGCGGCCTGAGCTTCCGACTCGGGCTGCACGGCGGTCCTGGAGATGGTTCGCGGTCGTCGCATCCGACCAACCTAGCGTCTATTTCTTGAGAAACTTGTCCGGCTGGATGGTCACGGTCATTTCCCGGGTGTTCGGGCTGACGAAATGCGCCAGCACAAAGATCGTCCCGTATATGATACCGCCGACCACGGCGATCACCGTGAGGAACCGAAACAAGGTGGGCATGCGCGGATCTCGGTGGCGGCGTTGCAATCGGACGGGGGGACTACGACCATGTTCGCCGAGTCCTTGCAAGAGACACTGGCCTGTGCGGCGACCGGGGTAGTATAGCTGGCCCTTTCAGTCCCACGGATGCCGCGAATGTCTGAAACCGTACCGACGGCTGCTGCCGGCAGGTCGCCCGAGGAAGCCGCGATCGTCGCGGCGCTGGGCGATCGCCCGGTCGTGCTCATCGGCATGATGGGTGCTGGCAAATCCACCGTCGGACGGCGTCTGGCGCTACGGCTCGGGCTGCCGTTTCTCGATGCCGACACCGAGATTGAAACGGCCGCGGCGATGACCATTCCGGAGATCTTCCAGACCCACGGCGAGCCGCATTTCCGCGACGGCGAGGCGCGGGTGATCGCCCGGCTGCTGGACGGCGGCACCAAGGTGCTGGCGACCGGCGGCGGTGCATTCATGCGCGAGGAGACGCGTGACCGGATTCGCGACAAGGCAATCTCGCTGTGGCTGGAAGCAGAGGCCGACGTGATCCTGCGACGGGTCAAGCGCCGTGCTGATCGCCCGTTGCTGAAGACCCCCGATCCGGCCGGCACCATCGCCCGGCTGATTGCCGAGCGCTATCCGCTGTATCGCGAAGCCGACATCACCATCGCATCGCGCGACGTGCCACACGAGAAGATCGTCGACGAATGCGTCGCCGCGCTCCACCACTATCTATGCGGCGCGCCCGCCCCAACCATGAGCGAGACTTCATGAACGCCCCGCAGAAACACTCCGCCCCGATCACCGTCGAAGTCGCCCTCGGCGACCGCGCCTATGACATCGTGATCGGCCGCGACGTGATCGCCTCGCTGGGCGAACGGATCGCCAAGCTGCGCCCCGGCGCACGCACCGCGATCGTCACCGATCGCACTGTGGCGAAGACCTGGCTGAAACGCGCCGAAGAGGTGCTCGACCAGGCCGGCATCGCACATGCCTCGGTGATCGTCGGCGAAGGCGAAAGCTCCAAGAGCTATGCGGGGCTCCAGCAGGTGTGCGAGGCGCTGATCGCCGCCAAGATCGAGCGCAATGATCTGGTGATCGCGCTCGGCGGCGGCGTGATCGGCGATCTTGCCGGCTTCTCGGCCTCGCTGCTGCGCCGCGGCGTCGATTTCGTGCAGGTTCCGACCTCACTGCTGGCGCAGGTCGACTCCTCGGTTGGCGGCAAGACGGGCATCAACTCGCCGCAGGGCAAGAACCTGATCGGCACGTTCCATCAGCCGGTGCTGGTGCTGGCCGACACCGCAATCCTCGATACGCTGTCGCCGCGGCAATTCCGCGCCGGCTATGCCGAAGTGGCGAAATACGGCGCGCTCGGCGACGAGGCGTTTTTCGCCTGGCTCGAAGCCAACCATGCCGAGCTGTTCAGCGGCGGCGCCGCGCGCGAGCACGCGGTGGCCACCTCGTGCCGGGCCAAGGCCGCGATCGTCGCCCGCGACGAACGCGAGACCGGCGACCGCGCGCTGCTCAATCTTGGCCACACCTTCGGCCACGCGCTGGAAGCTGCGACCGGATTCTCGGACCGGCTATTCCACGGCGAGGGCGTGGCAATCGGCATGGTGCTGGCAGCGGAATTCTCCGTCGAGCGCGGCATGATGCCGGCGGCCGACGCGCAGCGGCTGGCCAAGCATCTCGCCGACGTCGGCCTGCCGACGCGGCTGCAGGACATTGCCGGCTTCATCCAGGAAGGCCTTGCCGACGCCGACCAGTTGATGGCGCTGATGGCGCAAGACAAGAAGGTCAAGCGCGGCGAACTCACCTTCATCCTGATGGAAGGCATCGGCCGCGCGGTGATCGCCAACAAGGTCGAGCCTGCGCCGGTGCGCGACTTCCTCGCCAGCCAGCTCGCGCACAGATCGTGAGCGAGCGCGACCTCATGGAGTGGGTCACGTTCGGCATCGTGATCGCCTGCCTGTTCGGCTCGGCGTTCTTCTCGGCCAGCGAGACCGCACTGACGGCAGCCTCGCGCGCCAACATGATGCGGCTGGCCAAGCAGGGTAGCAGCAACGCCGGCATCGTCGGCCGGCTCCTGGGGATGCGCGAGCGGATGATCGGCGCGCTGCTGCTCGGCAACAACGTCTTCAATATCGGCGCGTCCGCGCTGGCGACCGGCCTGTTCACCGCATGGTTCGGCGAGCTGGGCGTGCTCTACGCCACCGCGGTGATGACCGCGCTGGTGGTGATCTTCGCCGAGGTGATGCCGAAGACCATCGCGATCTCGGCACCGGATCGCTTCGCACTGTTGGTCGCCAAGCCGATGCGGCTGATGGTGCTGGTGCTCGGTCCCGTGCTCGTGGTGATCGAGGCCCTGGTGCGTGTGCTGATGCGGCTGCTCGGCATCAAGCTCGGCGCCAACCAGTCGCTGCTGTCGGCAACCGAACGGCTGCGCGGCGCGGTCGAGCTGATTCACCACGAGGGCGGCGTCGCCAAGCACGATCGCGACATGTTCGGCGGCTTGCTCGACCTCAATGAGTTGCAGGTCTCCGACGTGATGGTTCACCGCACCGAGATGGTGATGGTCAACGCAGACCTGCCGCCCGACGAATTGGTCCGCGAGGTTCTGGCCACCGAATACACCCGGATTCCGCTTTGGCGCGACAAGCCGGAGAACATCATGGGCGTGCTGCACGCCAAGGATCTGCTGCGTGCTTTGCGCGCCGCCGACGGCGACGCATCCAAGATCGAGGTCGGCAAGATCGCGCTTCCGCCGTGGTTCGTACCGGAAATGCGCCCGGTCTCGGAACAGCTCAAGGCGTTCCGCACCCGCAAGACTCACTTCGCGCTGGTGGTCGACGAATACGGCGAAGTCGAAGGCATGGTGACACTCGAGGACATCCTCGAGGAAATCGTCGGTGATATTTCCGACGAACACGACGTCGTGGTCGCAGGCGTCCGTACCCAGCCGGACGGCTCGGTCGTGGTCGACGGCTCGGTGCCGATCCGCGACCTCAACCGCGCGATGGACTGGAACCTGCCGGACGAGGAAGCCACCACCGTCGCCGGCCTTGTGATCCACGAGGCACGGTCGATTCCGGAGCGCGGCCAGAATTTCACCTTCCACGGATTCCGGTTTCGCGTGCTGCGCCGCGAGCGCAACCGCATCACCGCACTACGCATCTCCCCGGTGCCGCGCGAGGGCGAGGCCGAACTGATCGAAACGAGCAACCGGAAGACACGGGCCGGATCGGCGTAGGCCGGCGCTGCGCTCGGAGCATTTTCGAGCGACGAGGAGGCCGGTTCGCGTGAAGAAGACGCGTCGATGGAAACAGCTCGACCGGGTGTGAGCTTCAGGCTTCGCCGGGTGCCTTGGCCTTGATCGCCAGCGCGTGGACGCCGCCCGTCAGTTCCGCGGCGAGGAGTTCGTTGATCATGCGATGGCGATCGAGCCGGCTCTTGCCGGCGAACGCGGCGGACACGATATTGACCCGGAAATGAGTCTCGCTGCGGCCGGCGTGCCCCGCGTGCCCTTCGTGCAGATTGGATTCGTCGACGACGTCGAGGCTTTCCGGCGTGAAAGCTTCGCGCAACTTCTGCGTGATAGAGTCCTGAGTGCCCATGCCCGATGCCCACCGTCGGCCGTTATTTCGTCAAACACGTCTGCGACGCATCAACCCGGGGGGCGCTCGGAATGTCAAGACTTGAAGCCCGAAGCGTTGCGTAGTCAAAGTCCGCCCATGCCAATCGACTCGTCCAAATTCTTCGACAAGATCCGCGTCAAGCCGCGGGCCGCGGAAGTGGCGCGCGAAGCCGCGCGCGAACAGGTGCGGATGTGCGATGCGCCGGGCTGCACCAGCCGCGCCGCGCACCGCGCGCCGAAGGGGCGCGGCCACGAAAAGGACTATTGGCATTTCTGTCTCAATCATGTCCGGGAATTCAACCAGGGCTATAATTTCTTTCAAGGGATGAATCCCGATGACGTCGCCCGCTACCAGAAGGACGCGCTGACCGGCCATCGCCCGACCTGGAAGATGGGGCAGAACGGTGCCCGCAGCCGCGCGCGCAGCCCCGAGGATCTCGAAGGCGCCGCCGATCCGTTCAACGTGTTCAACGAATTCACCGGCAGCCGCCGCCGGCGCCGCGGACCTGATCCCGCCGAGGAGGTGCGCGCCGAGCCGCGCAAGGTGTTCAACGCCGAACGCAAGGCGCTGCAGGTGATGGGCCTGGACAGCGACGCTACGCTCGAAGTGGTCAAGGCCAAGTACAAGGCGCTGGTCAAACAGCATCACCCCGACGCCAATGGTGGCGACCGCTCGACCGAAGACCGCCTGATCGAAATCATCAAGGCCTACAACTATCTGAAGACGGTGGTCCGGAGCTGATGCGGCGCTACGGCCGTTTGTTTTTGACGGGATCAGGATCACACCCGATCCTCAGGATCCGGGCTGCGGGCTCCCGAACGGTCAGGTCCGCTTCAACCAATCGACGAAGCTCTCTACTCTAACGGGCTTGTGTGCCGGAGCGCCGGCGCCGATACGCCCAAACGCCCAGCACCGCCATTCCGGCGACACCGGCCACCACCGGCAGCCAATGATGCAGCGTCGCATGGTCGCGCTCGAGCACGGTGGCCGCCAGCACGCCCGGCAGCACGTGAGCCGGCGCCCAGATCAGGATCGCCGGCACGTCGACCGCGAAGAAGCGCTGCGGCGTCATCTGCAGCGCACCCGCGGTGACCGGCACGAACGCCCGGATCGGCGGAACAAAGCGGCCGAACAGTACCGCCCAGACTCCCCAGCGTCGGAAGAAGCTCTCGGCCCGCGCCACCAGATCTGGATAGGTCGACAGCGGCCAGGCACTGAGAATCCGGCGCTGCGCCCGGTGGCCGGTCCAGTATGCGGCGCCGTCGCCGATCAGCGCGCCGGCGATCGCCGAGGCAAGAACGCCGACCGGATTCAGCTCGCCACCGGGAATCAGCGCGCTCAGCGCCAGAATCACCGTGGAGCCCGGCACCAGCGAGCCAAGCACCGGTACCGCTTCCAGCAGCGCAGCCAGGAACAACACCAGATAGGCCCAGCCGGCATGGGCCGCAGCGAATGCGACCAGCGAATCGAGGAATGAACTCAAGGCGCGTCTTGCTCCGGCTGATCGGTCGACGATGGCGGCAAGCTTACGGCGCCTGTACCTGCTGAAAAGTTGCGCGGCTTGCCGGTTCGCCCGCCGGATTCGCAACGCTGCCTTCCCAAAACCGCGCCGCGCTCTTATCTCAATGAAACATCGACGGAACTTTGATCGCGCGGCGGGCTTCTGCGGATCGCGGCTGTCTGCTAGGTTCAATTCCGCACTCAACCGCATCCACCACGAAGATCGGGTTTCGGGCGCGTCCGGGACCACGGAGGATTGATGACCGCCGCTACGACCACTGCTCCGGAGATCGCCGGCCTTCCCGACATGAACGTGTCGGTCCGGCAGGTCTTCGGCATCGACAGCGATCTTGAAGTTCCGGCCTATTCCGAGGTCGACCCCCACGTACCGGACGTCGATCCGGATTACCGCTTCGATCGCGCCACCACCCTCGCCATTCTGGCCGGTTTCGCCAAGAACCGCCGCGTCATGGTCACCGGCTTCCACGGCACCGGTAAATCCACCCATATCGAGCAGGTCGCGGCGCGGCTGAACTGGCCGTGCGTCCGCGTCAACCTCGATAGCCACATCAGCCGAATCGACCTGGTCGGCAAGGACGCGATCGTGGTCCGCGACGGCAAGCAGGTCACCGAATTCCGCGACGGCATCCTGCCCTGGGCGCTGCAGCACAATGTCGCGCTGGTGTTCGACGAATACGACGCCGGCCGTCCCGACGTTATGTTCGTGATCCAGCGCGTGCTGGAAATCTCCGGACGACTGACGCTGCTCGACCAGAACAAGGTCATCAAGCCGCATCCGGCGTTCCGACTGTTCGCCACCGCCAATACCATCGGCCTCGGCGACACCTCCGGCCTGTATCACGGCACGCAGCAGATCAATCAGGGCCAGATGGACCGCTGGTCGATCGTCACCACGCTGAACTATCTGCCGCACGACGAGGAAGTCGAGATCGTGCTCGCCAAGGCGAAGCACTATCGGAACGCCGAAGGCCGCGACACCGTCAACAAGATGGTGCGGCTCGCCGATCTGACCCGCAACGCCTTCGCTAACGGCGATCTGTCGACGGTGATGAGCCCGCGCACGGTGATCACCTGGTCGGAGAACGCCGAGATCTTCGGCGACATCGGTTTCGCGTTCCGCGTCACCTTTCTCAACAAATGCGACGAGCTGGAGCGCCCGCTGGTGGCGGAATTCTATCAGCGCTGCTTCAACGCCGAGCTGCCGGAGAGTTCGGTCAACATCGCGATGAGCTGACCCCAACAGCCTCTCCTTGCGCGCGAGGAGAGGCGGAAGGCAGGCGATGACAACGACCAAGTCGAAGCTGCGCAGTGATCCGATCGAGCCGGCGACGCCAAAGCCGTCGCGGCGGCACCGGGAAGATCTGTACGGCTGGGTCCAGGATCAAGTCGCTCTCCTCAAAGCGGGGCGGCTGTCGGAAATCGACGCAGTCAACATCGCGGACGAGTTGGGCGACGTGGGCAGGACAGAGTACGACAAGCTGCAAAGCGCCATCCGAGTCGTCCTGTTGCATCTGCTGAAGTGGGACCATCAACCGGAACGGCGATCCCGGAGCTGGGTGCTGTCCGTCCGGGAGCATCGCAGGCGGATTGGGCGTCTCTTGCGGGACAACCCAAGCCTGCAGCCGCGCATATCCGACGGGATCGCCGAGGCCTATGAGGACGCTATGGACGATGCCGTGAAGGAAACAGGACTGACCGAAACGGCTTTTCCCGCGACTTGTCCCTACGATTGGCGCGCCATCGTAGAACGCGTGATCGAGCACGACGAACTGCAATCACCACGCCGGCATTGATCAGCATGACCACCCAGAACACCAAAATCCGCACCGGATCGAAGGAAGCACCGACCGAGCCGTTCAAGCGCGCGGTGACCTCGTGCTTGCGCGCGATCGCCAAGGCGCCGGACCTGGAAGTCAGCTTCGCGGCCGAGCGCCCAGGCCTTGCACCGGGCAAGGCGCGGCTCCCCGAACCGGCCCGGAAGATGAGCAAGCGCGACGCTGCGATCGTGCGCGGCCACGCCGATTCGATCGCGCTGAAGCTCGCCTGTCACGATCCGAAAGTGCATCGCAAACTGATGCCGGGCAATCCGCAGGCGCGCGGCGTGTTCGAGGCGGTCGAGCAGGCGCGGGTCGAAGCGCTCGGTGCGCGGCGGATGGCCGGCGTCGCCAAGAACCTCACCGCGATGCTCGACGATCATTTCCATCGCGGCAAGTTCGACGAAATCACCGACCGTGCCGACGCGCCGCTGTCGGACGCGCTGGCGATGCTGGTGCGCGAACGGCTGACCGGGCTGGCGCCACCCACGGCCGCCAAGAAGCTGGTCGACTTGTGGCGACCGGTGCTGGAAGACAAGCTCGGGCCGCGGCTGGATCAGCTCGAACGCTTCGCGGAAAATCAGGCGAAGTTCGGCGATGTGATCCACGACATGCTCGACGCGCTCGAGCTCGGTGACGACCGCGACACCGAGACCGACGAGGAAGACAACCAGGACGACAAGCAGGAAGGCGAAAACGACCAGGGCGGCGCCGAGGGGCAGCCGGAAGGCGAATCCGCGCAAGAAATGAGCGCGGAGCAGGCCGAGGCAACCACCGACGACGTCAGCGACAGCCAGATGGAAAGCGCTCAGGCCTCCGCCTCCGACGCTTTCGACGATTGCGAAATGGGCGAGGACGAGACGCCGGGCGAAGCGACTCGGCCGCACAATCGCGGCGCCAACGAGCCGCGCGGCCCGGAATATCACGCCTTCGCGCCAAAGTTCGACGAGATCGTCGCCGCCGAAGACCTCTGCGATCACGACGAACTGGAGCGGCTGCGCAGCTATCTGGACAAGCAGCTTGCGCATCTGCAGGGGATCGTGGCCCGCCTCGCCAACCGGCTGCAGCGCCGACTGATGGCGCAGCAGAACCGCGCCTGGGACTTCGACCTCGAAGAAGGCATTCTCGATCCGGCGCGTCTGTCGCGCGTGGTGATCGACCCGTTCCATCCGCTGTCGTTCATGAGCGAGAAGGAAGCAACCTTCCGCGACACCGTGGTGACGCTGCTGCTCGACAATTCCGGCTCGATGCGCGGCCGTCCGATCACCGTGGCGGCGACCTGCGCCGACATTCTGGCGCGCACGCTGGAGCGTTGCGGCGTCAAGGTCGAGATCCTCGGCTTCACCACGCGTGCCTGGAAGGGCGGACAATCGCGCGAGGCCTGGCTCGCTGCCGGCAAGCCGGCCAACCCGGGCCGGCTCAACGACCTTCGCCATATCATCTACAAGTCGGCGGACGCGCCGTGGCGCCGGGCTCGCAAGAACCTCGGGCTGATGATGCGCGAGGGCCTGCTCAAGGAAAACATCGACGGCGAAGCGCTGGACTGGGCGCACAAGCGGCTGCTCGGCCGCCCCGAGCAACGCAAGATCCTGATGATGATCTCGGACGGCGCTCCGGTCGACGATTCGACGCTGTCGGTCAATCCCGGCAACTACCTCGAACGGCATCTGCGCCACATCATCGAGGAGATCGAGACCCGCTCGCCGGTCGAGCTGATCGCGATCGGCATCGGCCACGACGTCACGCGCTACTATCGCCGTGCTGTTACAATCGTCGATGCGGAAGAACTCGGCGGCGCGATCACCGAAAAGCTCGCCGAGCTGTTCAGCGAAACCGCGGCGCCCGCCGCCGCGCCGGGTCCGCATCGCCGCCGGCTGCATTCGTGAGCGCTTCAGGCTGAGATGAGCCGATGAGCGCTCTGCGGGGCGATGCTGGACAGCAGAGCGACCACACGGTCGACGCGTGCGCGTCCCCACCGGACGTCGGCGCCACGACGCGCCGCCGCCTGATCGCGGGTGGCCTGTCGTTCGGCGCCGCCGCGGCGCTGGCGTCGTTCGCGCCGGCGAACGCACTGGCGCAGGGCAGACAGCCAGGAGCCGACGAACTGACGCCGCCGGCGCCTCGCTCGATCGAAGTACGAGCACGCCCCATCGAGCATTTCGATCTGCGAGACCGTGCCCGCCGCCAGTTCGGCGTGCTGCAGTTTCGTAGCGGCCTGATCCTGACCTCGTCCTTCCGCGGCTTCGGCGGGCTATCCGGCCTACGGCTCGATCCGCGCGGCGAACGCTTCGTCGCAATCAGCGATAAGGCAACCTGGTTCACCGGCCGCATCGTCTATGCCGGATCGGTCATGACCGGGCTTGCCGACGTCGAGGCCGCGCCGCTGCTGGCTGCCGATGGGGCACCGTTCCGCGCCCGAAAATGGTACGATAGTGAGTCGCTCGCGTTCGACGGCGGCACCGCCTATGTGGGCTTCGAGCGCGTCAACCAGATCGTCAAATTCGAGTTCGGCCACGGCGGGGTGCGATCCCGCGGGCAGCCGATCGCCATCCCGCCGGCGCTGCGCAAACTCCCGAACAACAAGGGTATCGAGGCCTTGGTCATGGTGCCGAGGCCACATCCGCTCAGCGGGACGCTGATCGCCGTCTCGGAACGGGGCCTGGATGCGGCGCGCAACACCATCGGCTTCCTGATCGGCGGCAGAACGCCCGGCCAGTTCGCGATCCATCGCACCGCGAACTACGACATCGCCGACGCGGCGCTGCTGCCCGACGGCGACTTGCTGATCCTGGAGCGCAAATTCTCCTGGATCGAAGGCGTCCATATTCGGATTCGGCGGATCGCGCTTCGCGCCATCGTACCAGGGGCAACAGTCGACGGGCCCGCGATCTTTGAAGCCGATCTCGGCCATGAGATCGACAACATGGAGGCCCTCGACGTCCATCTCGATGAAGAGGGCGCGATCGTGCTGACGATGCTGTCGGACGACAATTTCTCGATGCTGCAGCGAACGCTGCTGCTGCAGTTCAGCCTGATCCCGGATTGAGCCTGGACAACCTGAACATGGAGCGTGCCGGGCAAATCGGGCACCGTTCGTGTGACGCACACATCGACACGAGATT
>NZ_QPFS01000077.1:0-24039 GCF_010906995.1 Rhodopseudomonas sp. WA056
CACGGATGGCGACGCGAGCGAGGCCGGACAAAAAACAGAACGCGGCTGCCCGCGCGCAGCGGCCCGCCTGGCTCCGCCGCATCGGCGTTCGGCAGGTGCGGATGTTCTGCGGGCTGGTGATGTTCACCTATCTGCTCAGCCACTTCCTGAACCATGCGCTCGGTAACATCTCGCCAGCGGCGCTGCAGGCCGGCGTGCTGTTGCACCTGGAGATCTGGCAGTTCCTGCCGGTCGCGATCCTGTTCTATGGCTCGGTGACGGCGCATGCCGGGCTCGGACTGTGGGCGCTGTATCAACGCCGCCAGTTCCGCTGGAAAACGCTGGAGCCACCGCAGCTCCTTCTTGGCCTGTCCGTGCCGCTGATGATCTACAGCCACGTCATCGTGATGCGGCTCGGCAACGTGCTGTACGATCAGGACCGGCTGTATCCGCAGGTGCTGTACAATTACTTCGTCGTCGCGCCGCCCTATCGCGCATGGCTGATGGTCGCGGTGATGCTGATCGCCTGGACCCACGGCTGCATCGGCCTCTACGTCTGGCTGCGGATCAAGCCCGCGTTCCGCCGCGCGATGCCTTGGCTGCTCGCCACCGCGGTGCTGATCCCGACGCTGGCGCTGCTCGGCTTCTATCAGGGCGGCCGCGAGGTGGCGCGCGAGGCCGCTTCACCGCAATGGCAGGCCGAAAATCTCGCGCCGGCCAATCTCGGGACGCCTGAACAGCAACAGACGCTCGACGCGATCGGCGACGGCTTCCTGATGTTCTATCTCGGCCTGATCGCGCTGGCACTGATCGCCCGCGCGGTGCGTGCGATCGCCGAACGGCGCGGCGGCATGGTCAGCCTGACTTATGACGGCCAGCGCAGCATCCGCGTGCCGAAGGGTCTCACGGTGCTGGAGGCGACCCAGCGCCACAATATTCCGCACGCCTCGGCCTGCGGCGGTCGCGCCCGCTGTTCGACTTGCCGCATCCGCGTGCTCGGCGATCCGGCGGTTCTGCCGCCGCCGTCGCCGCGGGAGGCCTTCGTGCTCGCCTCGATCGGCACCGGCGACGATCCGTCGATCCGTCTCGCCTGCCAGCTCAAGCCCGACCACGACATCAGCTTCGTGCCGGTGTTCCCGCCGCGCAACGTCGCCGCAGCGCGCAAGGCGGCGCGCGCAGCCCGGGTCGGCGAAGAGCGCTATCTGGTCAGCATGTTCGTCGACATGCGCGGCTCGACCAAGCTGGCCGAAAGCCGGCTGCCTTTCGACACCGTGTTCATCGTCAATCGCTTCCTCGGTGCGGTGTCACGTAGTGTCATCGCCTGCGGCGGCCAGCCCAATCAGTTCGTCGGCGATGGCGTGCTGGCGCTGTTCGGGCTCGCCGAGGCGCCGCGCGACGCCTGCCGCAACGCGATCCGCGCCGCCGCCGCGATCGCAGCGGCGATCGACGAACTCAACAGCTTTCTTGGCCATGATTTGCCGGAGCCGATCCGCTTCGGCATCGGCATCCACAGCGGCGAAGTGGTGGTCGGCGAGATCGGCTATCGCGACAACATGGTGTTCACCGCACTCGGCGACTCGGTCAACGTCGCATCGCGACTGCAGGATATGACCAAGACGATCGGCTGCGAGACGCTGCTGTCCGACGAGCTCCGCGCCACCGCGGGCCTGTCCGAGCAGGCGCTGCCGACGTTGGAACTGGAGATCCGCGGCCGCACTGAACCGATGCTGGTCTGCGTGGTCGAGCACTCCGGCAATCTGGCCTCGGCGCTCGACGACAGCGAATTGGCGCTCGCCTGATCGGCCGCCAGGATCCGGCCGCCGTACCGATCCTCGAGCCCCATCTGCCGAAACAAAAAACCCGCACGCACGGCATGAACCCGTGCGCGACGGCTTGCGACGAACGGGCGATGGGCGGGTCCGATCGACCATCGACGGACCAGGCAGACTTGAACCAAACAACGAACCGCGCATCGCGCGTATTTCGAGGAGAACGACCATGTTTCGCAAGATCGCCCTTGGACTGTTCGCCGCCGCTTCGCTCAGTGCCGTCGCGCTGGCTCCGACCGCCGCTTCCGCCGGCGGATGGAAGCATCACCATCACCACGGCTGGGGCCACCATCACTGGCACGGCCCGGCGATCGGGATCGGCTATGTCGGATACGGCTACGGAAACTGCTACGTGACCCGCCGCGTTCCGACGCCTCACGGCTGGCGCTGGCGCACCTTCAACGTCTGCGACTAATCTCCGCCGGCTTCGGCGCATGGTGCGCGCAAGCACCATGGGCCTATGTCGAAGATCGAGGCTGCGGTTCTGATCGGATCAGGACCGGAGCCGGATTCGTCGGAGGCTCAGTCGAGCTTGACCCACTGATCGACCGGCATCACTTCCGGGCTCTGCGCATAGCTGCGGGTCCACATGTCGACGACCCATTGGGCGCCGGTGGCACGCTCGGTCAGCACCGCGGTGTTGTGCGGCGTCTGCAGCACCAGCACGTTGCCGCGATACTTCGGATCGCCGACGCTGTGATACTTGAACAGCCCCCACTCCTGCATCACCAGCAGCAGGCTGGTGGTGTTGCGGGTTGTGTCCCAGCAATCGAAATTGTGCTTGTCGTCGAAGTAACGGAAGTCGGCGCGCGCGATCCGCTTGTCGGTGCCGAGCACCGGTCCGAGCCGGCGGTCGAGCCACACCACCGCCTTCTGCACCGCCGCGCGTTCCGCCGCAGCCGACGCCTTACCGGCCGCCATGATCCTGCTCAACGCGGCACGATCCCCGGCCGTGAACGCCAGCTCGTAGCGACGGCGGCAGACGAAGCCGTAGCACACCGTCATGCCCTTGGCGGTCGGCGGGAAAATCGAAACCGAACTGTATAGATACGAGACCTGCGAGCTGAGCTCGGCGGCACCGGCCGGCGCGCCGAACCAGGCGGCAGCCAGCGCCGCGGCCGCGAGCGCACCGAACCGTCGTGCGTTGGACTTGCCGCGCGTCACCCTCATGCCCGCTCCCAGCCTTCCGTTTGATCGAGGCGAAGCTAGCGTCAGGCCCCGGCCGTGCCAATATGGCAGCTTGGATGGCATTGCATTTGCTGGCCGCACTGATGCGTGCCGTCCACAGCTATCTGGCCTCGGGAGCCGACCGCCATGCCGTCCGACCAGCCGCTTGCCGAGTTCACTGCGGCTTACGCGCCGGATGATGCTGCGCTCGCCGCCGAACTGCTGACGAGCGCCGCGCTACCGCCCGACCGCGAAGCCCGGATCGACGCCGTTGCGACCGAACTGATCAGCTCGATTCGCGGTTCCGAACATGGCCTGGGCGGCGTCGACGCGATGCTGCGCGAATTCGCGCTGTCGACCAAAGAGGGTCTGGCCTTGATGGTACTGGCCGAGGCGCTGCTGCGGGTTCCGGATGCGGCAACTGCCGACGCTTTCATCGAGGACAAGCTCGACCAGGGCGATTTCGCGCATCACCGCATCAAGTCCGATGCCGTGCTGGTGAACGCCTCGGCCTGGGCCCTCGGACTATCGGCGCGTCTCGTCCATGCCGGCGAGACGCCGCAAGGCACGCTCGCGGCCTTGACGCGGCGGATCGGCGCACCCGCGGTGCGCGCCGCGACCCGCCAGGCGATGCGGCTGATCGGCAATCATTTCGTGCTGGGCGAAACGATCGACTCTGCACTGGCCCGCGCCAAGGCGCATGTACGCGAAGGCTCTCGCTACTCTTACGACATGCTCGGCGAAGGCGCCCGCACCGCCGAGGACGCCGAGCGCTACTATCAGTCCTACTCCGATGCGATCACGGCGATCGGCCGCACCTCCGGCAACGCTGCACTGCCGGCGCGGCCGGGCATCTCGGTCAAGCTGTCGGCGCTGCATCCGCGGTTCGAGGCGATCAGCCGCGACCGCGTGATGCGGGAGCTGACGCCGCGGCTGCTCGAGCTGGCGAGGCTCGCCAGGAGCCACGACCTCGCCTTCACGGTCGACGCCGAGGAAGCCGACCGGCTCGAACTGTCGCTCGAGGTGTTCGCCGCCTGCTTCGCAGATCCATCGCTCAGCGGCTGGGACGGCTACGGCCTCGCCGTGCAGGCGTATCAGAAGCGCGCCGCCGCCGTGATCGACTACGTTGCAGAGCTGGCGAACGCACTCGATCGCCGCATCATGCTGCGGCTGGTGAAGGGCGCCTATTGGGACACCGAGATCAAGCGCGCGCAGGAACGCGGACTCGCCGACTACCCGGTATTCACCAGGAAGCCGATGACCGACCTCAACTACCTGTCCTGTGCCGGCAAGCTGCTGTCGCTGCGGCCGCGGCTGTTCCCGCAATTCGCCAGCCACAACGCACTGACGGTCGCGACCATTCTGGAACTCGCCGATGGCAGCGACGACTATGAATTTCAGCGGCTGCACGGCATGGGCGAAGCGCTGTACGCGCGGCTGCTCGACGAGCATCCGCAGCCCGTATGCCGGATCTACGCTCCGGTCGGTGGTCACCGCGATCTCTTGGCCTATCTGGTGCGGCGGCTCTTGGAGAACGGCGCCAACTCGTCGTTCGTGGCGCAGGCCGGCGACGACAGCGTGGCGGTCGCCGAACTGCTGACACGGCCTGCCGCGCTGATCGGCCGTCCTGAGAACGCACGAAACCCGGCGATCCCGTTGCCGCGCGATCTGTATCAGCCGCAGCGGCTCAATTCGCGCGGCATCGAATTCGGCGACCGCAGCGCGCTCGCCGCACTGCTCGGCGACATCGAGACCGCGCGCCGGCCGCTGCCGACCATCGCAGCCGCGACGCCGGCGCAGGCCGCAGCAGCGATCGCCGCCGCGCGCGACGGTTTCGAGACGTGGAGCCGGACGTCGGCTGATCACCGCGCGACGATCCTGGAGCGCGCCGCCGATCTGCTGGAGCAGCGCCGCGCGCCGCTGATCGCGCTGCTGCAGGATGAAGGCGGCAAGACGCTCGACGACTGCGTCGCGGAACTGCGTGAGGCGATCGACTACTGCCGCTACTATGCGAGCGAAGGCCGCCGGCTGTTCGCCGAGCCGCTCGCCCTGCCCGGCCCGACCGGCGAACGCAATACGCTCGGCTTGCGTGGTCGCGGCGTATTCGTGGCGATCAGCCCGTGGAATTTTCCGCTGGCGATCTTCCTCGGCCAGGTCACCGCGGCACTGATGGCCGGCAACGCGGTGGTCGCCAAGCCTGCCGAGCAGACGCCGGTGATCGCAGAACTTGCGATCAGCCTGCTGCACGAAGCCGGCGTGCCGCGGGCTGCGCTGCATCTGGTGCAGGGCGACGGCCGTATCGGCGCCGCGCTGGTCGAGCAACCCGAGGTCGCCGGCGTCGTCTTCACCGGCTCGACCGAGGTGGCGCGTGCGATCAACCGCACGCTGGCCGCCAAGGACGGCCCGATCGTGCCGCTGATCGCCGAGACCGGCGGCATCAACGCGATGATCGTCGACGCCACCGCGCTGCCCGAGCAGGTCGCCGACGACGTCATCACCTCCGCGTTCCGCTCCGCCGGCCAGCGCTGCTCGGCGCTGCGGCTGTTGTGCGTGCAGGAGGACGTTGCGGATCGTGTCATCGCGATGATCGCCGGTGCCGCGCGCGAACTGCGAATAGGCGATCCGCGCGATCCCGCAACGCATGTCGGACCGGTGATCGACGCCGAGGCGAAGACCCGGCTCGACGCGCATATCGCCAGGATGAAACGCGAGGCGCGGCTGCACTTCGCCGGCACGGCACCGGCCAATGGCAACTTCGTCGCGCCGCATGTCTTCGAACTGAGCCGTGCCTCGCAGCTCACCGAGGAAGTGTTCGGCCCCGTGCTGCACGTGGTGCGCTACAAGGCGGCGCAGTTCGACCAGCTCCTCGATGACATTGCCGCCACCGGCTACGCGCTCACGCTCGGCGTCCAGTCGCGGATCGACGACACAGTGGCACGCGTGATCGCGCGGCTGCCGACCGGCAACGTCTATGTGAACCGCAACATCATCGGCGCCGTCGTCGGCGTGCAGCCGTTCGGCGGCTCCGGCCTGTCCGGCACCGGCCCGAAAGCCGGCGGCCCGCATTATCTGCCGTGCTTCGCGCTGGAACAGACGGTGTCGATCAACACCGCAGCAGCCGGCGGCAATGCCGCGCTGCTGACGGGCGGCGGATAGCCGACGTCACGCCAAGAACTGCGCGCGCTGTCGGAAGGCCTCCATGCAGGTTCCAATATTGCGTCGTCCCGACAACCCGGTTCATATGCGTCGAGCAGCCGGAACGGCGCGATCCGCGTGAATTTCCGGACAACGAAATAACAAAAGCACGAGGGAGCTCACGCGCATGGACGACAACGGCATCTTCAGCGGCCTCAAGGTGCTGGATTGCGCGAGTTTCATTGCTGCACCGGCGGCCGCGACCGTGCTGTCCGATTTTGGCGCCGACGTCATCAAGATCGAACCGCCGGGGGCCGGCGATCCCTATCGCAACCTGCCGAACCTGCCGGGCTATCCGATCAGCGACCGCAACTACGCGTGGATGCTGGAGGCCCGCAACAAGCGCAGCCTCGCGCTCGATCTCGCCAAACCCGAGGGCAAGGAGGTGCTGCGCAAGCTGGTCGCCGAGGCCGACGTGTTCATCACCAACTTCCCGCCGCCGGTGCGGGCGCGTCTCGGCGTCGCTTATGCCGACCTCGCGCCGCTGAACGAGCGGCTGATCTATGCGAGCTTCACCGGCTATGGCGAGCGCGGCGAAGAAGCCAACAAGCCGGGCTTCGACAGCAACGCCTGGTGGGCGCGCTCGGGCATGATGGATCTGGTGCGCGCCGACGAAGACTCCACGCCGGCGCGCTCTGTCGCCGGCATGGGCGACCATCCCTGCGCGATGTCGCTGTTCGGCGCGATCGTCACCGCTTTGTACAAGCGCGAGCGCACCGGCAAAGGCAGCGAGGTGAAGTCGAACCTGATGGCCAACGGGCTGTGGTCGACCAGCGTGCTGGCGCAGGCCAAGCTGGTCGGCGCCGAGTTCCAGCCGCGGCGGCCGCGCGAGCGCGCGCTCAACGCGGTGGCCAACCACTATCGCTGCCGCGACGGCCGCTGGCTGATCCTGTCGCTGCTCAACGAAGAGAAGCAGTGGCCGACGCTGACGAAGTGCCTCGGCCGCGAGGATCTCACCGACGATCCGCGCTTCGCCACCAAGGCGGACCGCCACGCCCGTTCGATCGAACTGATCGGCATCTTCGACGAGATCTTCGCCACGCGCGATCTCGCCGAGTGGCGCAAAGCGCTCGACGGCACCGGTCTGGTGTTCGGCGTCGTCGGCATTCTCGACGACATCACCACCGACAAGCAGTTGATCGAGAACGAAGTGCTGGTGCCGTTCGAGAACGACACCACGCTGACCATCAACAGCCCGATCTGGATCGAAGGCAGCGCCAAGACCCGGCCGCGGATGCCGCCGGCGCTCGGCGAGCACAGCGACGAGGTGCTGCGCAACGCGGGCTACGACGACGCCGCCATCAAGGCGCTACGCGCATCGGGCGCCATCGGTTAGCGCCGCCGAGGCTGCATGACGGGCCGGCTCCGGGATTCTCGGAGCGGCCTTATCCGGCTAAAGCACCTCCGGCAGCGAATGGCCCTGCAGCTCGATGCTGAGCCCCTGCATGCCGAGATCGGTGATCTCGCCGCCCATCGCCTTCAGGCTCTCCTCGCGGATCAGCGACATCAATCCGCGCCGCAGCGCCAGGAATTCCGACGACATCATCATCGACTGCTGCCGCGGCCGTTCCAGCGGAATCCGGATCTCGGCCTTGATCGAGCCGGGCCGCGCCGTCATGCAATACACACGGTCCGACAGGAAGATCGCCTCGTCGATGTCGTGGGTGACGAACAGCACCGAGATCTTCAGCCGCTGCCACATGTTGGTGAGGATCTGCTGCATGATGATGCGGGTCTGGGCGTCGAGCGCGCCGAACGGCTCGTCGAGCAGCAGCACCTTCGGCCCGGTCGCGAGCGCCCGGACGATGCCGACGCGCTGCTTCATGCCGCCGGACAGCCGCTCCGGATAGTGCTTCTCGAACGCCTCGAGCCCGGCGAGGCCGAGCAGCGTGCGCGCCGCCCGTTCGCGCTCGAAGCGGGACATGCCGCGCATCTTCAGGCCGAACTCGACGTTCTCGCGCACGGTCTTCCATGGGAACAACGAGTATTGCTGGAACACCATGCCGCGCTCGGCGCTCGGCCCGGTCACCTTCTCGCCATCGACCGTGACGACGCCGCTGGTCGGCTTCAGGAAGCCGGCCACCGCATTCAGCAGCGTGGACTTGCCACAGCCGGACGGTCCCACGATGGAGACGAATTCGCCGGGCTCGACATGGATCTGCGTGTCGGTGACGGCCTCCACTGAGCCGTCGATCGTCTCGTAACGCAGCGCGAAATCGCGGACTTCGATCCGGCCCTGACGGGCCTCGGGAGCAGACTGGCTCATCGCGACCTCCATGGCATCACCAGCGTTCCGGCGGAGCGGATCAGCAGGCTGGAGCCGAGCCCGAGCACGCCGATTGCGATCATGCCGAGGGCGATGTCGGGATACTGCACCAGCGAGTAGGCTTCCCAGGTGAAGTAACCGATGCCGAACTGGCCGGAGATCATCTCGGCGGCGATCAGCGACACCCAGGCGACGCCCATCCCGACGGTCAGTCCGGTGAAGATGTGCGGCAGCGCGGCCGGGAAATACACCTCGCGGAAGATCGATGCCTCGCGCGCGCCGAGACATTTGGCGGCCCGCACCAGCACCGGATCGACCAGCGTCATGCCGTGCAGCGTGTTGACCAGGATCGGAAAGAACGCCCCGATGAAGGTGATGAACACGATGCTCTGCTCATTGGTCGGCCACAGCATGATCGCCATCGGCACCCAGGCGATCGCCGGAATCGGCCGCATCACCTCGGCGACCGGAAACACGAACTCGTGCACCAGGCGAAAGCGTCCCATGATCAGGCCGAGCGGCACCCCGACGATCGCCGCCAGCGCGAAACCGAAGAAGATCCGGCGGCAGCTCAGCAGCACGTGCATCAGGAATTTCGGATCGTGCATCGCGCGGGTGAAGCTCTCGTACACCGCGAGCGGCGTCGGGACGTTGGTGAACTTCACGAACATCACGACCCGGTAGGTCGTCAGCAGATGCCACGCCAGAAGAAACAGCAGCAGCGACACGATGCCGATCAATCCGGCGCGCAGCCTGTTCTGGTTGAGCCGGTACCAGCGCGATGCGCGCGTTGCGAAAGCCGGCGGGCCGGCTTCGCGTGGGGCGACCGGGGCGGCGGTCGCCGCCATCCGGTCGCGCGACGTCATCAGGGCGGGGCTGCTCACGTGCGGTCTCCCGCCATCGCCAGCTTCACCGCTTCGTCGAAGCCGACCACCTTGCCGCTGATCTTGCCGGCGTAGGCCTCGGCGTCCTTCTTCAGCAGGAACGGCACAATCTCGCCCTTGCCGGCGGCGTAGAACGCCTGGTCGGCGAACAGCTTGATGCCGCGGGAGGCGTCGAACACATAAGCGACGTTGATCTTCTTGCTCTTGGCCTTGAAGTCCGCATACGCGCCGAGCGTGCACTGCGTGCTCGAGAACGGCAGGATGCCTTCGCCATCGACCCAGACCTCGCCGGCCTTGCGCGGCTCCCCGATCGGCTTGTTGCAGAACTTGTCCTGGCCGGAAATCTCGTAGTTGGCGGTCGAGGCGAGTTCCTTGTCGTAGTCCAGCTTCATCTCCGCATAGGCCTTGCGGACATAGCTGTCGTCGATCCATGTCTTCGGATCGAACTCCTTCATCCGGCCGAGGCTCTGCAGCACCTTGACGTCGGTCGCGGCGGCGTCAATCAGCGCCGGCTTAATGGTCGGATCGGTGGTCATGTTGCCGCTCGGGCCGAGGAAGATATACACCACCTCCTTGTTGATCCCGGTCCAGTCCCCGATCTTCTCGGCGGCGGCCTTCGGATCCTGGCGCAGCCATTGATTGGCGGCGATTTCCGCCTTGAGATAGGCAACGACGACTTCCGGATACTTTTCGGCGAAATCGGTGCGGACCACGGTGCCGTGGAAGGTCGGCAGGTTGGTCTCGACGCCGTCGAAGATCTTGCGGGCGTAGCCGCGGAACGGCAACAGCTCGGCGAACGGGACGAAGTCGGCGTGAGCGTCGATCTTCTTTTCCTGCAGGTTGGTGGAGCCGACTTCGGGGCTCTGGCTCACCAGTTGGAAATAGTCCGCCGGATAGCCGCGATCCTGCAGCGCCTTGAGCACCATGCCGTGCGCCGCCGAGCCGAACGGAACGCTGACCAGCTTGCCCTTCAGATCTGACAGCTCGTAGTAGGGCGAGTCCTTGTGGACGACGATGCCGTTGCCGGACCCCGCCATGCTGTAGGCGGCGATCGAGATCAGCCGGCTCTTGCTCTCGGGATTGTTCTGAAAAGTGAAGCCGTTCACGATCAGCGGATAGTCGCCCATGATGCCGAACTGCAGCTTGTTCGCCATCATCCCGTTGGTGACCGGCGGGCCGGAGGTGAAGTTCTGCCATTCGATCTCGAACTTCACATTGGCGTATTTGCCGGTCGTGGGGAGATACTTCTCCAGCAGATGAAGCTGCCGGATCACCGTGCCGGCGGTGACCGTGTTGGTCGTGGTATCCTGGGTGCCGATCCCGATGGTGATCGTTTCTGCGGTGGCCGGCAGGGCCGAGATCCATGTGAGGCAGGCGACCGATACGACGATTTTCTGAAAGCGGCTGACCATTCTCATCCCCGTTCGCTTGGATGGCTGATGTCGCCATGATTGGTAGCCGGGTCGTTTAGAGCAAATCCGGACTGGACCATCGGGTGGATTAGTTGCCGCTAAAGACGGGTTGCGCACTCCTTGGGCAATTTTGCTTCTAAGAGCCATTTGCATAGGCAGAGAGGTCAGTCGGTCGCGTGGCCGCGCATCTCCTCGAGGATATCGGGCCGGCAGACGACGATCTGCGAGCGCCGGGTCTGGACGATGCGCTTCTCCTGCATTCGCCGCAGACTGATCGTGACCCATTGCCGTGTCGCACCGACCAGGTGGGCGATGTCGGCGTGGGTGAATGCGACTGCAATCACCCTGCCGTCGGCATCATCCACTCCGTAAAGGTCGACCAGTTGCAGCAGCAAATGCGCCAGCCGCTGGGTGATCGAGCGCGTTCCCAGCATCTGCGCGAGCGCCGAGTAGCATTTGCCCTTGAAGCTCAATCCCTCGATCAGGCCGATCGCGAGATTCGGAACCTCCGCAACCAGCGAGCGTAGTTCCCTCCCCGGCAGATGCACGACGGCGGCATTGGTGGCGGCGACGCCGGACCATTGATGCACGCCGGTGTCGAACACTTCCGGACCGCCGACGAAATTGCCGATGTGCCAGTATGCCAGCGTGATCTCGCGGCCCTGCGGCGAGGTGTAGAACACCCGGATTCGGCCGCTCTCGATCAGGAAGATGCCGTCGTGCCGCGCGCCTTGGCTGAACAGCGTCTGGCCGCGATTGAGGACTTTGCGGCGGCCCTGCTTGAGGACCAGCTCGCGCTCGCGCAGGCTGAGCCGGTCGATCAGCGAAGGCGGTCCGGCGGTGGGTTGGTGGCTTTCGGTGAGCAGAAGCGATCGGCCCGTTCCGACGCGCGCCGGGCCGAGGGTGGACGTCGACTCCGCTGCCGATTTGGCTGCCTGCAGCACGATGATTTGCCTCTCGCGTTGATCAGACCGACCAGATGCGGAGCAATGTTCGTGCCAGCGATCAGGATGAATGTGCCGCCTCAGTCGGCGTCGATCAGCGTCGCCAGATAGGCGTGCGGATAAATGCCGCGATCGTGGCCGTCGGAAAACTGCAGGTTGAGCCCATAGCCGAGATCGCGGACTGCAACGATCGCCGCGCCGGGAAACTCGGCCGGGAAACGGCCGTCGATCCGCGCCCGCGTGCAGTAGGCGCATTTGCATGCGAGCCGCAGCCGCTCGGCAGGCAGGGCGGCTGTGCGGCCATCCGCGATCTGCACCGTCAAGGACGCGAGATCGGCCTCGACTTCGCTGGAAGCGTGCACTGTCACCATGAGGATCCCTCCTGTCGCAAGGGCCCGAGGCTAGGCACGAGGCCGCATCGGGCCTAGCAACAAATTGCTCAGATCCGCGGAAAAACAGCACGCCGCTCCTCTTGGAGGAGTTCTTCGGGAAATTTTGCAACTAATTGACGGCGACCGCGATTTCGAAATTGCGAAGAGGGGTCGATATCCGCGACATCGTCTCATCGGACGCAGGAGATCACCTGCGCGTGAGGAGAAGACGATGAGTGCATTCCAAACCGAAACGGTGTTGTCGGTCAGGCATTGGACCGACTCGCTGTTCAGTTTCACCGCGACGCGCGACCCTGGATTCCGGTTCCAGAGCGGCCAGTTCGCGATGATCGGTCTCGAAGTCGACGGCCGGCCGCTGATGCGCGCCTACAGCATGGCGAGCGCCAATCACGAAGAAGAGCTGGAATTCTTCAGCATCAAGGTGCCCGATGGTCCGCTGACGTCGCGGCTTCAAAAGATCAAGCAGGGCGACCAGATCCTGGTCGGGCGCAAGGCGACCGGAACGCTGATCGCCGGCAACTTGATTCCCGGCAGGCGGCTGCTGCTGCTGTCGACCGGCACCGGGCTGGCGCCGTTCGCCAGCCTGATCAAGGATCCGGAGATCTACGACATCTACGAATCCATCGTGCTGGTCCACGGCTGCCGGCAGATTCCCGAGCTGGCCTATGGCGAGCAGTTGGTCGAGGGCCTGCGGGACCACGAGTTCCTCGGCGACCTGATTCGCGACAAGCTGCACTACTACCCGACCGTGACCCGCGAGCCGTTCCGCAACCGCGGTCGTGTCACCGATCTGATCGCGTCGGGCCAGTTGTTCGACGATCTCGGCCAGTCCGGGCTCGACCTCGAATCCGACCGGGTGATGCTGTGCGGCAACCCGGCGATGCTCGCCGAACTGCCGGCGATGCTGAGCGAGCGCGGCTTCCGCGAAGGCAATCACAGCGAGCCCGGCCACTTCGTGGTCGAGAAGGCGTTCGTCGAGCGCTGACACCCCGTTCGGAAATCGCGCGCCGGCGACAACTAATTGCTATCGTCCGGCGCGCGTCTGAACAACTCTGCTCCACAGCGGCGGTCCGCCGAGGAACCAGGAGCAGAAGATGGCGATGGATGAGATAGTCGACGGACTGTCGGAAGTATCGTGCGACGTGTTGGTGATCGGCGGCGGCACCGCCGGTCCGATGGCCGCTTTGAAGGCCAAGATGAAGAACCCGAAGGCGAACGTCGTCCTTCTGGAAAAGGCCAACGTCAAGCGCTCCGGCGCGATCTCGATGGGGATGGATGGCCTCAACAACGCGGTGATCCCGGGCTACGCCACGCCGGAGCAGTACACCAAGGAAATCACCATCGCCAACGACGGCATCGTCGATCAGAAGGCCGTCTACAAATACGCCCAGAATTGCTACTCGATCATCGAGGAACTCGACAGCTTCGGCATCCGCTTTCTCAAGAACGAGAACGGCGATTATGCGGTGAAGAAGGTGCACCACATCGGCACCTATGTGCTTCCGATGCCGAACGGTGAGACCGTCAAGAAGGCGCTGTACCGGCAGTTGCGGCGGGCGCGCATCCTGATTTCCAACCGCTACATGGCGACGCGGCTGCTGAAGGGCGCCGACGGCCGGATCGCCGGCGCGGTCAGTGTCAACACCCGCACCGCCGAGTTCCTGGTGTTCAAGGCCAAGGCGGTGATCCTGTGCACCGGCGCCGCCGGCCGGCTCGGGCTGCCGACCTCGGGCTACATGTTCGGCACCTACGAGAACGCCGCCAATTCCGGCGACGGCTACGCGATGGCGTATCACGCCGGCGCCGCACTCGCCAATCTCGAGTGCTACCAGATCAACCCGCTGATCAAGGACTACAACGGTCCCGCCTGCGCCTATGTGGCCGGCCCGTTCGGCGCCTACACCGCCAACAACGAGGACCGCCGCTTCATCGAGTGCGACTATTGGTCGGGCCAGATGATGCTGGAGTTCTACAACGAGCTGCTGTCCGGCAAGGGCCCGGTGTTCCTGCAGCTCAAGCACCTGCACGACAAGACCATCGAGGAAATCGAATCGACTCTTCACAAGGTCGAGCGGCCGACCCGCGGCCTGTTCCAGCAGGGCCGCGGCATCGACTATCGCCAGGAATCGATCGAGATGCACATCTCCGAGATCGGCCTGTGCAGCGGCCACAGCGCCTCCGGCGTGTTCGTCGACGACAATGCGCGCACCACGGTGCCGGGGCTCTACGCCGCCGGCGACATGGCCAGCGTGCCGCACAACTACATGCTCGGCGCCTTCACCAACGGCTCGTTCGCCGGGCTCGACGCGATGGAGTTCGCCGACAACCACGATTTCGCCGAGATCGACGCCGCCGAGGTCGCGCGCGAGCGCGACCGGGTGCTGGCGCCGACCCGGCGCGAGGACGGCATCCCGCCGAACCAGATCGAGTACAAGACCCGCCGTCTCGTCAACGACTATCTGCAGCCGCCAAAGGTGACGCGGAAGTACGAGCTCGGCATGCGCCGGCTCGCCGAGGTCCGCGACGACATGGAGCAGCGGATGATCGTCCGCAACGCCCACGAACTGCTGCGCGCGCTCGAAACGGCCTCGATCATGGACTGCGCCGACATGGCCGCGCACGCCTCGCTGTATCGCGAGGAGAGCCGGTGGGGCCTGTATCACTGGCGCACCGACTTCCCCGACAAGGACAACGAGAACTGGTTCTGCCACACGCTGCTGAGCAAGCAGAACGACAAGATGACCAGCGAGAAGCGGGCGGTCGAGCCCTACGTCGTGCCGATCGCCGACGAGGAGAAGGATCTCTACGACAAGCAGCGCATCCGCGCCACCGCCTGACGCCCGCACCCAACCAGGAGAACGGACACATGCCTCTCGCCAGTTATCAGACTACGGTGCCGGTCGTCGTCGACGACGCCAAGTGCATCGCCGACAAGGGCTGCACCGTCTGCGTCGATGTCTGCCCGCTCGACGTCCTGCGGATCAGCGACATGACCGGCAAGGCCTACATGGCCTACGACGAATGCTGGTACTGCATGCCGTGCGAAGCCGATTGCCCCACCGGGGCGGTCACCGTCAACATCCCGTATCTGTTGAGGTGATCATGTCGAGCCCGTTCGAATCCTACGACGATCTCGACGACGCCGACGACCGGCTGCAGGCCGCCGACCCGGCGGAGCGGCGCGTCGCGATCATCGCGCTCGGCCATTCCGGCGATCCGGCTGCGATCAGTCACCTCGCCAACATGGTGGCCGACCCCGACGCCGGCGTCCGGCAGCAGACCGCGATGGCGCTCGGCGAGTTCGACGGACCGGAGGCCGCCGAAGCGCTGGTCCGGCTGTTGGTCGACCCGGAGCGCATCGTCGCTGCGGCGGCCGCCGACAGCCTCGCCGAGTTCAAGGATCCCGCCTCCGCCGACGCGATCCTGCCATTGGTCAAGCACGGCCACGCCTTCGTCCGCAGCGGCGCGCTGCGGGCGCTGAAGGAGCTGCGGCGCAAGGACACGCTGAAGCCGGCGCTCGAGGCATTGCAGGACGGCGACGCTGCGGTGCGGGTTCAGGCGATCGGCGTGATCGGCTTCCTCAAGCTGGAAGAGTCGATCCCTGCCCTGACCGCTCTGATCGGCGATCCAGATCCGCACGTCCGCCGCGCGGCGGTCAGCGCGCTGGCGTTCTCGCATATGAAGATCGCCGCCGAGACCATCGTGCGCGCGCTCAAGGATGCAGACTGGATGGTACGCGAGATGGCGGCGGAAACACTCGGTCTCAACGCCCGCGGCGCGATTGCCATCGAGCCGCTGATCGGATGCCTCGCCGACGAGTTCTGGCAGGTACGGCTCAAGGCGATCCGCAGCCTCGGCCGGATCAAGGCGCTGCAGGCGGTACGGCCGATCGGTCAGTGCGTCACCCACGAGCAGGCCAATCTCCGGAAAGAAGCAGCCGCCGCGCTGGGCGAGATCGCTTCCCCCGACGGCGAGCCTTATCTGGTGCTGATCGCCGACGACCTCGATCCGGACGTCCGCAAGAACGCCCGCTGGGCGCTCCAGCAGATCGCTGCGAGCAAGGCGAGAGCCGGGGCGTAAGCTGAAACAACCCGCGCAGTCGGCGAGACGCCGCGGGACAGCCAAATCAAAACGGCGCCGGCTGTCTCACAGCCGGCGCCGTCAAAGTTTCAGGAATTACGCTGTGCGCTCAGCGCGCGACGATCAGACCGCGGCTGGTGACCACGACCCAGCGACCGTCCTGGCGACGGATCGCATCGACGCGGCCGACACCCGGGAGCGGGTCGCCGGCATAGACTTCGTATGTGCCGGAGCGGCCTTCGACCACCGCGCCGCCGTCATACACGTCGCGCAGCACCCAACCTTCGATCGTCGGCAACCGGCCCGGCTGCGACTTCGCCGGCTCCGGCTTCGGCGTGATCGATCCGGTGACATCCTTGGCGGCGACTGCGGCAACATTCGCCGGCACGGGAGGCGCGGGAGGTTGCGCCTGTGCGGTGCGCAGCTTCTCCACCGTCTCGGTCAGCTTGGCAATCTTCGCCGCCGGTTCGGCCTGGGCTTTCTCGAGCTTTTCCAGCCGATCGGCGGTCTTGCCGATCTGCGCCGAGCTGAGCTTGGTCGAACGCTCGATCTCTGCCTTGATGGCGGAGAGTTCACCCTGCAGTTGGGTGACCTGTGCGTCCAGTGTCTTCACCTGCGCCGAAGCCGCGGTGGTCTCGGCATCGCTACGATGCGACAGGCTGGCAGTGGCCAGTGCACCACCGACCGCCCCCGCGATCGCCGCCAGGATCACGGCAGCAGCCACCGCCGCCAGCTTGCGCACGCCGAAGCGATGAGCTGCGGACTGGCTCGCCTCATCGGGCGCCTCGACTTCAATCTCGTCGTCCCAGTGCCGATACAGATTTTCCCGAGGCGACGGCGCCATGATGGTGACGGTGCCGGGGCGCGGACGGCCGACGCCGTCCGATTTCTCGATCTCGGATTTGCCGGCAGCGGACTTCGCATCGTCCGGCTTGGCGGCGCCCGCATTGGCCGGGGTCGCCTGATGCGCGGATGCCGAGCTTGCGTCGGGGCTGCCGGCGTTCGCCTGCACTCCGTCGGTCGCGGCGGCCGCGCCGGTCTGCTGTTCACCGATGGGCTCGTTGCGATGCTCGTCCACGTTTCAAATCCTCCAGATCAACTTGATACTATTCGGTAACTTTCATTACTTGCGAAATCGTTACTTCCTCCGCCGGTTACGGAAATTTCACGAATCGTGAAGAGCGCGCACAGCATTGCGCACCGCACGGCTTTGCACCGCACGGTGTCCCGCGCTAGGACAGATCGATCATCAAAGGCGCAACCAAGCGCCGACAAGGGAGACGACCATGAAGCTGTACGATTCGATCGGGCCCAATCCACGCCTGGTACGGATGTTCATCGCCGAGAAGGGCCTGACGATTCCGACCCAGACACTCGACATCCGCGCCGGCGAGAATCGAAAGCCCGAACATCTCGTGCGCAATCCCCACGGCCAGACGCCTACTCTCGAACTCGACAATGGCAGCTTCTTGGCGGAGGTCACCGCGATCTGCGAATATCTCGAGGAGAAGCATCCAGAGCCGCCGCTGATCGGCACCACGCCGGAAGAGCGCGCCGAATGCCGGATGTGGACGCGGCGGATCGACCTCTACATCTGCGAACCGCTGACCAACGGCTTCCGTTTCGCCGAAGGCCTGAAGATGTTTCAGAACCGCATGGTGTGCGTGCCCGAAGCCGCACCGGGCCTGAAGAAGATGGCGGCCGATCGCATCCGCTGGATGAACCAGCAGATGCAGGGCAAGGACTACGTCTGCGGGTCACGGCTGACGCTGGCCGATCTGTTGCTGTACGGCTGGCTCGATTTCGGCGCTCAGGTCGGACAGCCGCTCGATCCCGCCAACACCACGATCGCCGAGTGGTTCAAGCGGATCGCCGCGCGGCCTTCTGCGAAGGCATAGTGTTTCGACCGGCGTCAGCGTCCAGCACGGCGCTCACGCCTCCGGCCAGACCAGCGACCGGTGCAGGCCGGCACCCGCCCAGGCGCCATCGGCAACCGCCAGCGACAGCGAATGCGGCACCCGCGCCGCGTCGCCGCAGGCGAATGCGCCGGCCACGCTGGTCTGCTTGCCGTCGTCGGTTTGAATCTGGGTGCCGAACGGGGTTTCGGTCAGCGCGCAGCCCAGCGCTTGCGCGATCGGCGTCGCCGGCGCGTTGCGGCTGGCGGTGAAGATGCCGGCGAACGGCAGCGTCCTTCCGTCGCGCAGCACGACATCGGCATGGCCGTCGATCCGCGCGACCGGCGTCTCCTCGATGGTGACGCCACGCGCGGCCAGATCGTCCCGCCCGGCGTCGTCGAGCACCAGCGCGGCGTTGGTGAACAGCGTCACCTCGCCCCATTCCGGCAGCAACTGCGCCTGGTGCAGCGACATCGGCCCGGTGGCGATCACCGCGATGCGGCCTTTGTCGAGCTCGTAGCCGTGGCAATACGGACAGAGAAACACGCTGACGCCCCAGCGCTCCTGCAGCCCTGCGATCGCCGGCAGCGTGTCGGAGACGCCGGTGGCGAACAGCAGCCGCCGGGCGTGGTGTTGCGCGCCGTCGCCGGTCTCGACCACGAACGCGTCTTTGCGGCCGCTCGCCGCGTACGCGGTATCGTCGATCCAGCTCAGCGTCGGATAGGCTTCGAGCTGGCGGCGCGCGGTGGCGGCGATTGCCGCCGGATCGGCGCCGTCCTGCGACAGGAAGCCGTGCGAATGCGCGGCGAAGCGGTTGCGGCGCTGGCCCGCATCGATCACCCGCACGCTGCGGCGCGCACGAACGAGCTGGAGCGCGGCGGCCATTCCGGCATAGGAGCCGCCGATGACGATGACGTCGTGGTGCATGTGAACTCCTTAAGTACGCGTCCGATGCGCGGCGTAGCGGCGGTTGAAGTCGGCCGACAAACTGGCCAGCGTGATCTTGCCGAGCCGGTCCAGCAGCAACGCTTCGGCGTCGGCGAACGCGTCGTCGAGCGCGGCGTTCACCGCCTGTTCGACCAGACATTGCGGCGCTTCGTGGCGGTTGCCGATCGCGAACACCGTCGGCTCGCCGAGCGCATCGTAGAGATCGCGCAAGGTGACCGCGTTCAGATCGGCGACGATCTGCCAGCCGCCCGACGGCCCGCGGGCGGACGCCACCAGCCCGGCATCGCGCAGCAGGCCCATCGTCCGCCGCACCACCACCGGATTGGTACACATGCAGACCGCGAGCGTTTCGGAGGTCATCGGCTCGCCGCGCTCCGCCATATGCAGCAGCGCGTGCAACACCGAGGACAGGCGACTGTCTCGTTTCATGTAACTTTTGATATTACGAATTAGTCGCAGATGCAAGGGCCACGTCTCGACCCTGTCGAAGACAGCCTTGCTGCGGCCAGCCGAGGGGCTCGCGCCGACTACACCACCACCGGTGCGTCGGGCAGTTCGTTGTCGTTGGGGCCGTTGCGCGGAAAGTGCTCGGCCAGATGCGCGGTGATGCGGTCGATGCCGCGCAGCACGCCCTGCTCGAACCGCCCTTCGCGAAACTCCGCCTCCATCTCGCGGCAGATCGCTTCCCACGAGTCGGCACCGACGCGGCCGTCGATGCCGCGATCGGCGATGATCTCGACATTGTGGTCGGCGAGCAGCAGATAGATCAGCACGCCGTTGTTGTGCTCGGTGTCCCAGATCCGAAGCTGCGAGAAGATGTCGAGCGCGCGCTCCCGCGCCGGCTGGTCGCGGAACAGCGGCGCACCGTCGAGCGCGCCCTCGACCACGAAGCGGATCTGCCCGGCGTGGCGGGTCTCGCTGGTCTTGATGGCCCGCTCGATCGCATCGAACGCATCGGGCGAGAATGCGCGGTATACCTTGCCGCGGCTGGTGAACAGGTGCTTGCCGATCCGCCGGATGCCCATCCGTATCTCCACTCACCAATTGCCCGAGGCGCCGCCGCCGCCGAAGCTGCCGCCCCCGCCGCTGAAGCCGCCGCCGCTGCTGCCCGACCCGCTCGACCACGAACCGCCGCCGCCTGACCAGCCGCCGCGGCGCCCGGAGGGCATCATCGGCCCGCCGAACAGATCGATCACCAGTGCCAGCAGGAACGCGGCGCAGCCCGCGACCAGCGCGATGTACCACACCAGGCCGAACAACATCGCCACCGCGCCGACGATGACGCCGGTGAGGCCGGAGGCGGCGACGCGGCCGAGCGCCGCCTTCAGGAAACCATTGAGCACCAACGTGCCGAACAACAGCGGGATCGCCCAGCCGGTCAACTCATCCATCGATTCCGGCGCCGCCCACTCGTGCTGCGGCTGCGGCGTCGGCAGCGGCTCGCCGTCGATCACGCCGATCATCCGGTCGACCCCGGCCTCGATGCCGCCGTCGAAATCGCCGGCCTTGAATTTCGGCGTGATGATCTCGTCGATGATCCGCTTGGCGGTGATGTCCGGCAGCGCGCCTTCGAGGCCGTAGCCGACCTCGATGCGCAGCTTGCGATCGTTCTTGGCGACCAGCAGGATCGCGCCGTCGTCGACCTTCTTGCGGCCGATCTTCCAGGCTTCGGCGACCCGGATCGAGAACTGCTCGATCGCCTCGGGCTGCGTCGTCGGCACGATCAGCACCGCGATCTGGCTGCCCTTGCGGGCCTCGAATGCCTTCAGCTTCTGATCGAGCCGCGCCACCGCAGCTTCAGACAGCGTGCCGGTCTGATCGACGACGCGGCCGGTCAGCGCCGGCACTGCGACCTCGGCCCGCGCCAACGGAGCCAGCGCCGCCGCGATCACGCACAGCAGCAGCGCGAGGCCCGCGGCGCGGACGGCGCGCATCGTCGCGATCATCGCCTTACTTGGCCGGAGCCGGCGACGGAGTGAAATCGACCTTCGGCGCGGTCGAGATCTCCTTCTCGTTCTCCACCGTGAAGTTCGGCTTTTCATGATAGCCGAACAGCATCGCGGTGAAGTTGGTCGGCACCGAGCGCACCGTGACGTTATACGCCTGCACCGCCTTGATGTAGCGGTTGCGCGCCACGGCGATGCGGTTCTCGGTGCCTTCGAGCTGCGCCATCAGGTTCTTGAACAGCTCGTCCGATTTGAGCTGCGGATAGTTCTCGGTGACGACCAAGAGCCGGGACAACGCGCTCGACAGTTCGCCCTGCGCCTGCTGGAACTTCTGGAACGCGGCCGGATCGTTCAGCACCTCGGGCGTCGCCTGGATGCTGCCGACCTTGGCGCGGGCGTTGGTGACGCCGAGCAGCACGTCCTTTTCCTGCTGGGCGAAGCCCTTCACCGAGTTGACGAGGTTCGGCACCAGATCGGCGCGCCGCTGATACTGGTTCACCACCTCCGACCAGGTCGACTTCACCTCCTGGTCTTCGCTCTGGATGGTGTTGTAGCCGCAATTGCTCAGGCTGAGCGCGGCGAGCGCCGCCAGCACCGTCAGAAACTTCCGCATCGATCTCTCCCGCACGCGAACCGGCGCAGCATAGCATGCGCCGGTGTGTCTTTGTCGGTATTGCGGGCGTTGAGGTTCTAGGCCGCCTGGGCCGACTTGGCGTCCTGAATCGCACGCCAGACCTTTTCCGGGGTCAGCGGCGTGTTCAGGGTGGTGACGCCGAGCGGGGCCAGCGCGTCGAGCACGCCGTGCACCACGCAGGGCGGACCGCCGATCGCACCGGACTCGCCACAGCCCTTGGCGCCCAGTGGATTGGTCTTGCACGGCGCCGACGGATCGAGCGTGACGTTGATCGGTGGCAGATTGTCGGCGCGCGGGATGCAATAATCGAGATAGCTCGCGGTCAGGAGCTGGCCATCGTCGTTGTAGGCGGCATTCTCGTACAGCGCCTGGCCGACGCCCTGGGCGACGCCGCCATGGATCTGGCCGGCAACCAGCATCGGGTTCACCGCATTGCCGACGTCGTCGACCGTGGTGTAGCGCACCACGCGGGACACGCCGGTCTCCGGGTCGACCTCGACCTCGCAGATATGCGCGCCGTTCGGCCAGCTCGGTCCGTCGACCTCGCCGGTGGAGTCGACGCTGAGCCGTGCGCCCTTCTCCTTGGCGGCGATCTCGAACAGGCTGATCTTGCGATCGGTGCCGGCGATGGTCAGCATACCGCCCGAGTATTCGATGTCCTCGATCGAGGCTTCGAGAATGTTCGCCGCCTTCTCGCGCGCCTTGGCAATCATGTCGGCACTTCCCACCGCCACCGCGGTGCCGCCGACGAACAGCGAACGCGAACCGACGCTGCCGAAGCCGATCGCCAAATCGGTATTGCCCTGCACGACGTCGATCTTGTCGATCGGAATCTCCAGCGCCGCGGCGATCATCTGGGTGTAGGTGGTCTCCAACCCCTGCCCCATCGCCTGGGTGCCGGAATGCAGCACGACGCGGCCTTCGGCGGTGGCGTGCAGCTTGACGTTCTCGGTGTGGGCGCGGCCGCCGGTCCATTCGATGTAGCTGGTGACGCCGCGGCCGTAGAGCAGGCCCTTCTTTTGCGCCGCCTTCTTGCGCGCCTTGAAGCCGTCCCAGTCTGACAGCTCGGCGGCGCGGTCCATCATGTGGGCGAACGCACCGCTGTCGTACACCTGGCCGACCGCGTTGGTGTAGGGTAGCTGAGACGGCTTGATGTAGTTGATCTTGCGGATCGCGCGCGGGTCCATGTTGAGCTTGCGCGCCGCGGCGTCCATCAGCCGCTCGACGATGTACACCGCCTCGGGCCGCCCCGCGCCGCGATAGGCGCCGACCGGCGCGGTGTGGGTCATCACCGCCTTGATGTCGAAATGCACCACCGGGAGGTGATACACGCCGGTCTGCACGAACGGGCCGAGCACCAGCGGGATGATCACGCCGGCACCCGCCAAATAAGCGCCGGTGCCGCCGATCGAGGTGACGCGATAGGCCAGCACCTTGCCCTTGGCGTCGAGCGCGAACGAAGCGGTCGAGGTCAGGTCGCGGCCATGGGTGCCGCCGACGAACTCATCGGTGCGATCGCCGCGCCAGCGGATCTTGCGGTTCAGCTTCACCGCCGCGTAAGCGACCAGCGCATCTTCCGGATAGACGCCGGTCTTCTGGCCGAAGCCGCCGCCGATGTCGCCGACCAGCACCTGAATGCTCTCCTTCGGCCGCTTCAGGATCGCCTCGGCGAGCGCGTCGCGGGTCTGGCCCGGGGTCTGCGACTGGGTGTGCAGGATCAGCCGGCCGGTCTTCTTCTCGATCTCCGCAATGGTCGAGCGCGGCTCCATCGCCGACGGGATCAGCCGCTGGCTGACGAGATCGAGCGACACGGTGTGGGCGGCGCTGGCGAACGCGGCATCGACCTTGGCGGCATCGCCATAGCTCATCGCCGCCACGATGTTGTCGGGAGTCTCCGCCCACACCGCCGGCGCGTCGGGCTGGATCGCCGCGGTCGGATCGGTCACCGCCGGCAGTTCGTGGTACTCGACCGCGATCGCCTCGATCGCCGCCTGCGCGGCGAGCTGCGAGGTCGCGACCACGGCGGCGACCGGCTCGCCGACGAAGCGCACCTTCTCGTGCGCCAGCAGCCGGCGCAGCGGCAACGCCATCGGCGAGCCGTCCGGCCGCTTGAAGATCGGCAGCGTCGGGATGGTGCCGACATCGTCGGCGACGAGATCGGCGCCGGTCAGCACTGCTTCGACGCCCGGCATCGCCTTCGCCGCCTCGGTGTCGATCGAAACGATATCGGCATGCGCATGCGGCGACCGCATCACCACCAGCCACAACGCCCCGTCGGCGGCCTTGTCGTCGAGATAGCCGCCGTGCCCGGTGAGCAGGCGCTGATCTTCCAGACGCTTGACGGGCTGACCCGCGCCGAACCGCATCGAGCCGGGGAGAATGTTCATGCCGTTTCCTTTTGTTGCTTGCTTGACCGCAGTTTTAGCGGAGAACCGAGCGGTACGCCAAGAGGGGTGCTGGCACTGCGG
>NZ_QPFS01000078.1:0-23582 GCF_010906995.1 Rhodopseudomonas sp. WA056
AGATTCCGAACACGTCGCGCGGCAGCGTGCCGCTGCGAGTCGCGGCCATCGCCTCCGCCATCGCGTCCGACGTCCATAGCGGTTCTTTGCTCATGCGGCGCTCGCTGATAGCGCCGCTTTCGCGGCGTCGTGATCGCTGAACGGCAGCACGCGGTCGCCCACGATTTGCCCGGTTTCGTGGCCCTTGCCGGCGATCACCAGCGCATCGCCCGGCTGCAATTCGCCGATCGCAGTGCGGATCGCCTCGGCGCGGTCGCCGATCTCGCGCGCGCCGGGCGCGGCAGCGATGATCGCAGCGCGGATCGCGGCGGGATCTTCGCTGCGCGGATTGTCGTCGGTGACGATCACCGTGTCGGCATGCTCGGCGGCGATCGCGCCCATCAGCGGCCGCTTGCCGGCATCGCGGTCGCCGCCCGCGCCGAACACCACCACCAGCTTGCGCTTTGCGTAGGGCCGCAGCGCCTGCAGCGACTTGGCGAGCGCGTCGGGCTTGTGCGCATAGTCGACGAACACCGGCGCGCCGCGATGGGCGCCGACCAGATCGAGCCGCCCAGGAGCGCCTTCGAGATGTTCGAGCGCCGCGAAGCTCGTCGCCGGATCGCCGCCGGTGCCGATTACCAGACCGGCTGCGACCAGCGCGTTCTCGATCTGGAACTCGCCGACCAGCGGCAGCTTGATGCTGTAGCGACGGCCGGCATGCGCGACCGTTAGGATTTGGGCGAAGCCATCGATGGCCGCATCGATCAGCGCGATCCCCTCGCCCGGATCGCCGTTGCGACCGATGGTGATCAGCCGCAGGCCGCGCGCCCCGGCCGCCTCGATCACCTCTGCCGAGCAGTCGTGATCGGCGGCGATCACCGCGGCGCCGCCGTCCTGCACCAGGTGGCGGAACAGCCGCAGCTTGGCATTCAGATAGTGCGCGACCGTGGGGTGATAATCCATGTGGTCGCGCGACAGGTTGGTGAAGCCGCCGGCGGCGACGCGGACGCCGTCGAGCCGGAACTGATCGAGCCCGTGCGACGACGCCTCCAGCGCCAGATGGGTGATGCCCTCGCCCGCGATCTCGTCCAGCGAGCGATGCAGCGCGATCGGGTCCGGCGTGGTCAGCGAGCCGTAAACGCTGCGCGTCGGCGTCACCAGCCCGATGGTGCCGATGCTGGCCGAGGCATAGCCGAGCCGCTGCCAGATCTGCCGGGCGAAGGCTGCGACCGAAGTCTTGCCGCTGGTGCCGGTGACCGCGGCGATCACCTCCGGCTGCCGCGGATAGAATCGCGCCGCGGCCTGCGCCAGCGCCAGTCGCGGGTTCGAGAGCTGCACGAACGGTACTGCGAGATCGCCGGCCGGCGGATGCTCGCCTGCGACCGCCACGGCCCCCGCGGCGATCGCCGCGGCGACGAACCGCGCGCCGTCGGTCTTGGCACCGGCGAGCGCGAAGAACAGATCGCCCGGCCGCACCGCGCGGCTGTCGACGGCGAGTCCGCCGATGGGGCGGTCGGCCGCCGACGCGGCGATCTCGGTTTCGGCGCTGAACAGATCGCGGAGCTTCATGGTCCTCGGGCGTCCGATTCGAGACAGATGTTCTCACGCCTACGAGGCTTTTAGCGCAAGCAGCGCGCGGCGCAAAACGGCAGGAATGGCGGCCGGCGCGGCACGCCGCGCGGCTAGTGGCCGGCCCGCGATGCCGCAAGAATGAGGCGGTCCGGCGGCGGCAGGTCGAACCGCGGCTCGATGCCGAGCAGCGGCGCGATTCGTTCGATCACCTTGCCGCCGGTCGGCACCGCGTTCCACCCCGAGGTGATGAAGCCATGGGTCTCGGGCAACGCCTTCGGCTCGTCGAGCATCACCAGCACCTGGTATTGCGGATTGTCGGCCGGCAGGATCGCGGTGAACGAGTTGAGCACCTGCTTCTTGGCGTAGCGGCCGTTCACCACCTTTTCCGAGGTGCCGGTCTTGCCGCCGATGTAGTAGCCCTTGGCGATCTGGTCGGCAGTCTTGGCGGTGCCGATCTCGGCGTTGAGCCGCATCAGATAGCGGATCTTGTCGCTGGTCTCCTTCTTGACCACACGCTTGGCGAATTTTTGCGCGTCTTCCTCGGTGCGCTTGAGGAAGGTCGGCGGGATCAGATAGCCGCCGTTCACCATCGCGTTGATCCCCATCACCGCCTGCAGCGGCGCCACCGCCACGCCGTGGCCGAACGAGATGGTGATGGTGTTGAGTTCACTCCAGCGCTTGGGCACCAGCGGCGACGCGCTCTCCGGCAGTTCGGTGCGCAACCGGTCGAGCTGGCCGACCTTCTTCAGGAACGCCTTGTGCGCGTCGACGCCCATCGACAACGCTACGCGCGCCGCCCCGACGTTCGACGAATAGGTGAACACTTCCGACAGCGAAATCGCGCGGCCCATATTGTGGGAGTCGTGGATCTTGAACTTGCCGTAGTGCAGCGGGCCGCGCGCGTCGTACATCGTGCTCAGCGACGCCTTGCCGGCGTCGAGCGCCATCGCCAGCGTCAGCGTCTTGAAGGTCGAGCCCATTTCGAACACGCCGGTGGTGAGCCGGTTGATGCGATCGGGGTCGTTGGCTTCGCGCGGATTGTTCGGGTCGAAATCCGGCAGCGACACCATCGCGACGATCTCGCCGGTGTTGACGTTGGAGACCAGGCCCGACGCCGCCTTGGCACTGTACTTCTCCTTGGCCTTCAGCAGTTCGTCGCGCAGCGCATGCGTGACGCGGACGTCGAGCGCAAGCTCGACCGGCCGCTGCATCCGGTCGGAGGCGAAGCCGGCGCGGTGCAGGTCGGCGAGACCGTTGTTGTCGAGCCACTTCTCGATGCCGGCGATGCCCTGGTTGTCGATATTGACCAGACCGATCAGATGCGACACCTCGGCAGCGTTGGGATAGACGCGCTTGTTCTCGCGCAGGAAGCCGATGCCGGGGATGCCGAGCTTTTTGATCTCGGCCTGCTGACGCGGCGTGATTTCGCGCTTCAGCCAGACGAACCCCTTCTTCGACGCCAGCCGCTCGCGCACTTCCTGGGTTTCGAGGTCGGGCAGCGTCGCGGTGAGCAGTTCCACCGCCTCGTCCTGATCGATCAGCCGGCGCGGCTCGCCGAACAGCGACGGCGTCTTGACGTCGGTGGCCAGGATCTGACCGTTGCGGTCGACGATGTCCGGCCGCGCGGTGGCGACCGCGTCCTGCGACACGCCGCGGCGTGCACCATGACTGTCGCCGAACACCGCGATCGTCGTCAGCTTGAACGCGATCACGCCATACACCACGGCGAAGGCGATCATCGCCAGCCCCACCCGGGCACGCGCCTTGGCGTCGCGGTCGACGTCGCGCCCGTAGATCAGGCTGCGGATCAGCCGTTGATGCCAATTGACGTGGTGGCCGACGAGCGGCAGCGAGGGTTCGGTCACTGAGCGGGCTCCGGAGCCGGCAGAGAGCCGGTGACGATGTCGGGATCGATTTTCTCGATCATCGAGGCGATCGGATCGGGAGCGTTGGGGTCGGCGATCGCCGGCGGCCGCGCGGGAAGGTTCTTGAGTTGATCGAATTGCCGCGCGGTGATCGGCTTCAGCTTGAGATGGCGTGCGGCGATCCCCTGCAGCCGGCCGGGCGCATCGAGCTGAGCCCATTCGGCGCGCAGCCGGGCGATCGCCTCGCGCTCCTTGCGCAGCTCGGCCTGGATCTGCAGCACCTTCTCGGTGCGCACCGTCGATTCCATTTTGATCCGGTACACATAGGCCGCGGCGAACACCAGCATGCCTATCACCAGCACGTGCACCAGCCGCATCATCGGCCGGCCCTCAGCACGCTGGCGAGAGTCGGCCATCCCGGCAGATCGCCGGCGGCATGCGCAGGCGCTTCGGTGCGCTCGGCCCCGCGCAGCTTGGCGGAGCGCGCACGCGGATTGGCGGCGACTTCGGCATCGCCGGCGACGATCGGCCGCTTGGCGAGCAACGTGAAGCTCGGCGTCGCCTGCGCGACCTCCGGCAGATGGCGCGAGCCGCCGCCGGTCTTGCTGCGCTCGGCCAGGAAGGTCTTGACGATGCGATCTTCCAGCGAATGAAACGACACCACCGCGAGCCGGCCGCCCGGCTTCAGGACGCGCTCGGCGGCGTCGAGCGCCTGATGCAGTTCGTCGAGCTCTTCGTTGACGAAGATCCGCAAGCCTTGGAACGTGCGGGTCGCCGGATGGATCTCGCCGGGCTTGGCACGCACCACCTTGGCGACGATGTCGGCGAGCGCCTTGGTGGTGGTAATCGGCGCCTCGGTCCGCGCCGCCACGATGGCGCGGGCGACGTGGCGCGAATACCGCTCCTCGCCGAAGATGTAGATGATGTTGGCGAGATCGGTTTCCGAGGCGCGGGCGACCACATCGGCCGCGCTCGGTCCGTCGCGCCCCATCCGCATGTCGAGCGGGCCGTCGAACCGGAACGAGAAGCCGCGCTCGGCCTGATCGAGCTGCATCGACGACACGCCGATGTCGATCACCACGCCGTCGACCATCGCGGCACCCTGCGCGGCGCAAACCTCGGCCAGATTGGAGAACCGGTCCTGCACCAGCGTCAGCCGGCCGCCCGCTTCAGCGACCAGCCCGGCGCCGCCGACGATCGCGGTCGGATCGCGGTCGATCGCGATCACTCTGCTGCCGGCGGTCTGCAGAATCAGCCGCGTGTAGCCGCCGGCCCCGAACGTGCCGTCGACATAGACGCCACCGTCGCGCGGCGCGAGCAGGCCGACCGCCTCGGGCCCGAGCACTGGAACATGGCGCGAGTCGGAATGGCTCATGCGCGCGCCCCGGCCGCACTGAGGCCGCGTCCGTCCCGCATCGCGCGGAGCTCGGTCGGGCTGCTCGTCGGCTTGCTGCAGGGCAATCGGCCCATCGTGCCTCGCCTCGTCCCATTGCGCCGGCCGAGCGCCGCGCCAGCCGGTCAAGACGACCGACGAACCCGGCGCTCCGCGTGGAATCTGATGGATTACCATCGGCTTATGGGGCGTCACTGGAAATATTGCCGGCAATTTGACACCGGCTGTTCACCTCTCAGTAACGGCGCTTACGCTTAAGAAACCGTTGACGGCTGGCGGTCGAAAAGCGGGGGGAACGCCGCACCCAGCGCGCGCGTTCTGCTGCGCTGCAGGATGACGAACCGGGTCTCGTCCACAGAAAATGGCAAAATCGTGAAGACTGCGCGTTGCGGGGAGCGCCGTGGACCAGGATAGTTACCGGGATGTTTCAGTCGGCGCAGCGACGCCGTTCTCCTGCCGGTATTGAGTCATCCGATGTTGTCAGGTTCGTTAGCGTCAGCCGGTGCCGAGTCGAAACGTCGACGTGCCCTCCCTTTGCCCAAGGGCATCGTGTCCATGCAGACCTTCACACCCGACTCGTCGATGGTGTCCGACGTGCTGCCGTCGCCGAACTACGGCGAGCGGAACAAAGCCCGCCGTCCGGACATGATCGTGCTGCACTACACCGGCATGCCGGACGTCGAAGGCGCGCTGACCCGGCTGTGCAAGGCCGGCACCGAAGTCTCGGCGCACTACGTCGTGCTCGAAGACGGCCGCATCCTGCAATGCGTGCCGGAATCCAAGCGGGCCTGGCACGCCGGCGTCGCGTCCTGGGCCGGCGAGGAAGACATCAACTCCTGCTCGATCGGCATCGAGATCATCAATCGCGGCCACGATTGGGGCTATCCGGATTATCCGCTGCGCCAGATCGCGGCGGTGATCGCGCTGTGCCGCGGCATCATCCTGCGCCGCGACGTGCCGGCGCATCGCATCGTCGGCCATTCAGACGTCGCCCCGGCGCGCAAGAAAGATCCGGGCGAGAAATTCCCGTGGCGGTCGCTAGCCGCCTCCGGAGTCGGCCTGTGGGTCGAGCCGGCGCGGATCGTGCCGGGTCCGGCGCTGAAGCAAGGCGCCGAGGGCGACGACGTGCGGCTGATGCAGCAGGCGCTGGCCGATTACGGCTACCGCGTCCCGGTCAACGGCAGCTACGACCACGCCACCACCGACGTCGTCACCGCGTTCCAGCGCCACTTCCGCCCCGAGAAAGTCGACGGCATCGCCGACGCGTCGACCGTGGCGACGCTGCACGCGCTGCTCGCACGCCTCCCGATCGAAGCCCGCGCGGTCGCGGCGCTGGGCTAACCGTTTCCTCCACGCCACTTGCGGCTTGACGACCGCGGCCCGAGCCCGCATGGCTTGCCGCGTCAGTCGGCCGGACGGCCGCTCCCGCTAGGGCCGAAAGGCTGCGGGGGAGGAAAGTCCGGGCTCCATCGACATACGGTGCCGGATAACGTCCGGCGGGGGCGACCCCAGGGAAAGTGCCACAGAGAACGAACCGCTTCCCCTTTCTTCTCCCTCCCCCGCTTGCGGGGGAGGGTCGGGGGGGGGGCAGTAAGGGTGAAAAGGTGCGGTAAGAGCGCACCGCGTCGCCGGCAACGGGGACGGCATGGTAAACCCCACCGGGAGCAAAACCGAATAGGGACGGCATCGCGGATAGTTCGCTGCTCGCAGCGATAACTCCGCAGGGCGATGTCAGGCTCGCCGTCCGGGTAGGTTGCTCGAGGCGCTGTGCAAACAGCGTCCCAGAGGAATGGCCGTCGCGTATCGCCTCCGCAAGGACGCGATGCCCTCCAGAACCCGGCTTACAGGCCGGCTGATACTTCTATGAATGAAGGGCTCGGCGGAAACGTCGGGCCCTTCTCCCGTTTAGCACAGCAACCAATAGACAACTTGCCCACGAAGCCGCTCATCACTACACTTGATCTACCCTGAATTCATTAGCTGATCGACTGGAATTTGAAATGCTGGATCGCAACGACCTTTCACCTGAGCTATTTAAGAATTACGAATTCTATCTCAGCCAGATATCGGAAATTGATTACTCGGGAGACCGTCCGCATTTGACGTGCGAAGACGTTATTGATGCTCACTATCTGATTTGCGATCATTTTCTTAAGCTGGGTGAAGGAATAGCAGGATTTGGCCCGAAGGATTATGGGCTCTTGTCGTCCGCAGTTGGCCGTCAATTAGCTTCTGCAGGCGGCTCTTTTGTGTATTCGGACTTCTGGGATATCGCATCATCCCTCATTTTTGGATTGATAAACGATCATCCATTCCACGACGCCAATAAGCGAACAGCATTTTTGAGCTCAGTATTTTTTATGATGGAGCACGGCTACACGCCATCTGTCGATATCAAAGAAGTGGAAGATTTCATGGTTGAAATAGCGGACTACAATCGCACGAACGGCAAACACATGGAGGTCAGCGAAATCGCCCCACGGTTTAAAACCATGTTTCGGAAACAAGACAATCGCATGTCATACATTGTGACGTTCAACGAATTGCAGGCGCTATTGAACCGCCACGGATGCTCGATCGGAAACCCGAGCGGCAACTATATCAATGTTTACAAAGGCGACGAAAGAGTAGCCCAGATCGGGTTTCCGGGATGGACCAAAGAAGTCTCTAGAAACGCTGTTTCAACAGTCAGGAAATCAACCGGGCTTCTCCCCGAGAACGGTGTTGACGCGCAGGTTTTCTTCAAAAGCGCCGACCCTCTGAGCGCCTTGATTGGCACCTATGAAGAACCGCTTAAACGCTTAGCGTATCGCTAGACAATAGACCGCGTAAGGCTCCCGCCCTCAATGCCCCCCGCCGCCCGCCGCGGCCATCGGGTTGGCCGGCTTGGCGAGCAGGAATACCAGCGTGCTGAGCCCAAGGTAGAACACCGTCAGCAGGAAGAAGGCGTCGCCGTAGCTCATCACCACGGCCTGACGGTGGACGATGCTGGTGAGCTGTTTCAGCGCCATCATCGAGGCGTCGCCCATGCCCTGGAAGCGCTGGGTGAAGGTGTTGAGCAGTTCGACCGCCTGGGCGTTGCCCCAGGTCACCTTGTCGTGCAGCCGGGAGATGTGGAAGTCGGTGCGGCCGTCGAGCGCGGTGTTGATCAATGCGAGGCCGAGCGCGCCGCCGAGGTTGCGGGTCAGGTTGAACAGACCGGAGGCGTTCTTGACCCGGTGCGGTGGCAGCGTGCCGAGCGCGATGTTGTTGACCGGCACCATCGCCATCATCATGCCGACGCCGCGGAAGATCTGCGGCCACAACAGCTCGTAGAAATCGAAGTCGCGGGTGATCCAGGTCATCTGCCAGGTGCCGCCGGCGAACAGCAGCAGGCCGACGGCGATCAGGATGCGCATGTCGACCAGCGCCATCAGCCGGCCGACCAGTGGCGCCGACAGGAACATCGCGATGCCGGAGACGAACATCGTCTCGCCGATCATCAGCGCGCTGTAGCCGCGCACCTCGGCCAGATAGCGCGGATAGATGTAGGTCAGCCCGTACAGCCCGATGCCGACGCAGAACTGGAACATGCAGCCGATCGCGAAATTGCGGTCGGTGAAGGCACGGATGTCGACGATCGGCTCGCGCGCGGTCAGCACCCGCCAGAAGAACGCCACCGCCGACACCACGCAGAGGATCGCGAAAATGAAGATCGACTCGTCGTTGAACCAGTCGTTGCGCGGCCCCTCCTCCAGCACATATTCGAGCGAGCCGAGGAAGCCGGCCATGAAGCCGAGACCCCACCAGTCGAAATGATCGAGCAGCTCGTAATGCGGCTCGTCGAAATCGACCAGCGCCAGCACGCCGACGGTGATCAGGATTCCCGGCACGACATTGATGAAGAACAGCCAGTGCCACGACATCAGGTCGGTGATGTAGCCGCCGACCGTCGGGCCGATGGTCGGCGCCAGCGTCGCGACCAGGCCGATGATCGGACCGACCATGTTGAACTTGGAGCGCGGGAACACCGTGTAGGCCGAGGCGAACACGGTCGGGATCATGCCGGCGCCGAGAAAGCCCTGGATCGCCCGCCACACGATCATCTCGGCGATCGACGAGGTGAACCCGCACATCAGGCTGGCGAAGGTGAAGCCGGCTGCCGAGATCGCGAACAGGTTGCGGGTGCCGAGCGCGCGCGACAGGAAGCCGGACAGCGGGATCGCGATCACTTCGGCGATCAGATAGGCGGTCTGCACCCACGAGACTTCGGACGACGACGCCGACAGGCCAGCCTGGATTTCCGACAGCGACGCCGAGACGATCTGGATGTCCAGGATCGCCATGAACATCCCGAACACCATGATCAGGAACGCGATCAGCCGGCTCGCCGGAACGTGCTCGGACGGCTCGGCGGGCGCTTGGGCTGGTGCTGCGTCAGCGGTGGTCGATGCCGACATCGGCAAGTCCTCGGAGGAGTTCGCTCGTCCTCATCGTCATGGCCGGGCTCGTCCCGGCCATCCACGTCTTTGTTGCAGCGATCTCAGTCGGGCGTGGATGCCCGGCACAAGGCCGGGCATGACGAATGGGTGGCGCCCCGGCTGATCGGCCGCCTACTCGCCCGTCCGGGTGTCGACGTCGACGTAAACGGACATGCCGGCGCGCAGCAGGTTCTCGCCCGCCACCTCGGCAGGAACGCGGATACGGACCGGGACACGCTGCACGATCTTGGTGAAATTGCCGGTGGCGTTGTCGGGCGGCAGCAGCGTGAACACCTGACCGGCCGCCGGCGACAGGCTGTCGACGACGCCTTCGATCTTGCGACTGGAATAGGCGTCGACCGAGATATTCACCTTCTGCCCCGGCTTCAGCCGGCGGAGCTGGGTTTCCTTGAAGTTGGCGTCGATGTAGACGCCGTGGAGCGGCACGATGTTGGCCATCCGCTGGCCGGCGTTGATGAAATCGCCGAGATTGACCAGCCGGTTGGAGAACACGCCGCTGACCGGGGCGCGGACCTGGGTGAAATCGAGGTCGCGCTCGGCCTTGGCCAGCGAGCTCTGCAGCTCGACGAGCTGGGCGCGGGCTTCGGCCTGCTGCGCCCTGGTGACTTCGACGCCGTCGCGCGCGGCATCATAGGCGGCCTTGGCGGCGGCGACCGAGGCGACGGTCTGGTCGCGGCCGGCCTGCGAGGTTTCGAATACCGCGCGCGAGGCGAAGCCCTTGGTCGACAGCGCCTGCTGGCGATCGAAATCCAGCGCGGCGCGCCTGGCTGCTGCTTCGGCGGATTCGAGCTGCGCCTGGGCCTGCTCCACCGCGCTCTGCTGCGCGGCGATCTGGCGGCCGATCCGGGCGATGGTGGCTTCCTGGGTGGCGATCTTGGCGCGGGCGGACGCGACCGCGATCTTGTAGTCGCCGTCGTCGATCCGGAACACCACGTCGCCGGCCTTCACCTCCGAATTGTCGCGCGGCAGGATCGCGGCGAGATGGCCGGAGACGCGGGCGCCGAGCGTGGTGTTGTTGGCGCGGACGTAAGCGTCGTCGGTGCCGACCATGAAGCGGCCGACCAGCATGTATTGCGTGCCGAAATAACCGAGCGCAGCCAGTGCCGCGATGCCGACGCCGATCAGCACGAACTTCTTCTTGTTCGGCGGCTTGGCGGCGGCGGGACGCGCCGGCGGCGCGATCGGCTCGGATTCGGTTTCAGGCTCCGGCGGATCGGCGAGCTTCAGCGTCGACGGATCTTCCAGCAGCGAGCGCAGCGTCTCGGCTTGCGAAGGCGCGGCGGGCTGGCCCGGATGCGGCACGCCGGGGTTCGGCGCAGCCTCGCTGCTTCCCGGCTCGGGACGCAGCGCGCGGGCAGCTTGGTCGCGTCCGGACATCGGATTCTCCTGAACTCAGCTCGCACGACGGAACGCTGCCGGGAACGGTATCCTAGCAGGAATTCTCATCTATCATTGACCGAACGGTTCGGTCAACATACCATGATGCAGTCAGGGTAGCAGGTGTGCGTTTCTGCTCTCGCCCCTATCCCCGTGATTTTACCAGACAGGCTGAACCAATGGTTGCAACGGCATCGGCGGCGCCGATTCACAGCGACGACGACAGCGCCAAGCGACGCCAGATCCTCGACGGCGCCCGCGCGGTGTTTCTGGAGTTCGGTTTCGACGGCGCCAGCATGGGCGAGATCGCCCGCGCCGCCGGCGTGTCGAAGGGCACGCTGTACGTGTATTTCGCCGACAAGAATTCGCTGTTCTGCGAGATCGTCGAGCAGGAGAGCATGGCGCAGGGCATGCTGTCCTTCGAGTTCGTCCCCGAGCGCGACATCGAGGCGACGCTGCGGGCGTTCGGCAGCGCCTATATCGCGCTGATCTGCAATCCGCGCGGCGCTTCGGCGATCCGCACCGTGATGGCGATCGCCGAGCGGATGCCGGAGATCGGCCGGCGCTACTACCAGCGGGTGATCGCCAACACCATCGGCCGGTTCGCGCGCTACCTCGAAGGCCAGGTCGCGGCGGGCGCGCTCGCGATCGACGACTGCGAACTCGCCGCCGCGCAGTTCATGCAAGCCTGTCAGGCGACGCTGTTCCTGCCGTTCATTTTTCAGACCGCCGAACCGCCCTGCCCGGAGCGGATCGCCGGCGTCGTCGACAGCGCAACGCGGATGTTTCTCGCGGCGTACCGGGCCGAGCCGGGCGCCGGATCCTGACTAATCGTCCTCGGCCTCGTCGCGATCGACCTTGTGGCGCGAGGCGTTGCGGCCGATCGACCCGGTGACGCCGTTCCAGTTCTGGGCGCCGGCGTAGGGGTTGCGCTGCTGCAGCCGCTGCGCGATCACTTCGCCGGACACCGCGGCCGGCTTGCAGATCGAACGCAGATTGCGCCGGCGCATCAGATCGACGTGAATGTGATCGTAGTGATACACGTTCGACCCCGGCGCCAGCACCGTGCTGAAAACGCGGCACGCCGAATCCTGGACGTCGTGCAGGAACGCCTGCTCCTCCGGCAATCCGCGCCAGCCGCCCTTGACGGTGATGCGGCGGCCGTCGGCCAGCACGAAGGCCGAGATGTCGAGCGCGTTGCCGAAGGCGTGTTCGGAGATGTGTGCGTTCGGATTGCCGTTCATGCCGCGGCAGGAATACGCCGAGATCTGCTTGATCTCGACAACGCGCTGGCCGAACCAGCGCATTGCCGAAGGCTGCACCGCTTCCGCCAGCCAGCGATCCAGCGCCGACACGATCGGACAGGCCAGCGTCGCCGTCGGCTTGATCGCAACCGGCCCGACCGAGCCGGTGATGCCGCCCTGCTGGCCAGGGCCGAGCCGCGGCAGCGGCCGCTCCGCTTCGCCGGGATAGCCGCCCTGCGGCGCCGCGCCGCGCGGATAGCCGGTGACGTTCTCGGCCGGCGGACGCTCGGCGGACGGCTCGCCTTCCGGCGGCAGTTCGATATCGTCCTGAGCCGGCACCACGCCCGGCGCGTTCAGCGACACCGGCGCCTTGCCGTAGCCGCCTTGCGGCGCGCCGTACCCGGCCTGCGGCTGAGTGCCGTAGTTCGGCGCGCGCGTCGGCGGTTCGGCATAGCCTCGTTGAGGTGTCGCGTAGTTCGGTTGCGACCGGCCGCCCGGCCAGCGCGGCTGGCCCTGGCTGGCGCCGCCGATCGATCCCGGCGGGCGAAGATCGTCGGCGAAGCCGATCGCGCCGGTTTCGCCGAGCGCCGCCACCTTCAGCGGAAACTCGGCGCCGCAGACCCCCGGCCCGGAGATCGGATCAATCCGGACGAGATCCGGCCCTTCCCTCACCGCGCCCGATTTCAGGCACGCGATCTCGGCCTCGGCCCGCCACGGTTCGCGCTCGGCGATCTGAAACAGACCGCGACCGCAACCCGCGAGCGACACGAGGACGAAGGAGCCGACGAGATACAAACGAACTCCGCGCGTCATCCGCGCACAGTCCACCAATCTGATTAAAGAGAATTGAACGGTATCGGGCGACGATTTCTTAACCATGCGGGGGCGCGGAGCACAGCGTTCCGCAGCGCCTCGATGTCGCCGGTCTCACCCCGATCAGGCGGCCCGGACTTCGCTCAGGAAGGCTTCGACCTGGGTCTTCAGCGCCTCGCCGCTGCGCGACAGCTCGGAAGCGGAGTCGACCACCTGGGTCGCCGCCACACCGGTTTCGCGCGCGGCCTCGTTGACGCCGGAAATATTGCCCGAAACTTCGGTGGTGGAGCGCGCGGCTTCCGCGACGTTGTGGGCGATCTCGCGCGTCGCCGCGCTCTGCTCGCGCACCGCGCTGGCGATCGCGGTCGCGATCTCGTTGATCTGCGCCACCGTGCCGGTGATGCCCTCGATCGCCTGCACCGAAGATTGCGTCGCCTGCTGGATCGAGTTGATCTGGGTGGTGATCTCCTCGGTCGCCTTCGAAGTCTGCTCGGCCAGCGCCTTGACCTCGGCGGCCACCACCGCGAAGCCGCGGCCGGCATCGCCGGCTCGTGCGGCCTCGATGGTGGCGTTGAGCGCCAGCAAGTTGGTCTGCGAGGCGATGTCGCTGATCAGCGTCACCACTTCGCCGATCTTCTGCGCGGCTTCGGCGAGACTGCGGACCTCTTCGTTGGTGCGACCGGCCTGGTTGGCCGCCTCGCCGGCAACCCGCGCCGACTGATCGACCCGGTTGCCGATCTCGGTGATCGAGGCATCGAGTTCTTCCACCGCGGCGGCCACCGCCTGCGCGTTGGAGGTCGCCTGCGACGACGCCGCGGTCGCCGCCACCAGCCGGCGCTCGGATTCGCGCGCGGTGCCGACCATCGAATCCGCGGTGCCGCGGAGTTCGGTCGCCGCCGAGCCGACCAGTTCGACCACGCTGCCGACGCCGGTCTCGAACCGCGCCGCCAATTCGTGCATCGCCTTGCGTCGCTCGGTTTCGTGGGCGATCCGCTGCTCGTCCTGCGCTGCGCGCAGCCGGCCGGTCTCGATCAGCCCCTCCTTGAACACTTCGACCGCCTGCGCCATCGAGCCGATCTCGTCGCTGCGGCCTCGCCCCGGAACTTCGACGTCGTGGCGGCCGCTGCTGATGTCGCGCATCGCACTCTCCAGCGCCTGGATCGGCTTGGCCATACCGCGGCCGAGCCACACCGCGATCGCGGCGGCGACCAGCACGGCGGCGATCGCCGCGAGCGCCAGCCACTGCATCGATTGCCGCTCCAGCGCCGCATAGGCGCTGGCGTCGCGTACGATCATCAGCACCGCGACCGGATCGCCGGAAAACCGTTTGAGCTGACCGAAGGTGGTGGCGATCGCCTTGCCGTCGGCCTCGCCCTTTTCGATCACCAGTTCGCCGCCGAACGCACGGCGTAGCGTCGCCGGATCCGTGACAGGGTTGGCGAGGCTCGACGCGATCACGTTGACCTTGTCGCCGTTGAGCTGAAGGATCGCGACATCGACGCCGAACCGCGCCTTCATCCGCTCGACGAAAGCCTTGCCGAACGGTGCGCCGATATCGACGGTGCCGATCACCTTGCCGTCCTCGATCATCGGCGTGGTGCCGAACACCGTGAGATTGTCGAGGCCGGGCTCGATGCCGCCGACCGCTTTGCCGGTGGTCATCGCCTGCACCACCATGGCGCGTCGCGACGACACGTCGTCACCGAACGTCTTGGGATTGTGAATGCGCATCAGCGTCGTCGCCGGCGGCACCTGGATCGTGTACAGCGACAGCCCGCGCAGCGTGGTCAGGTCGCGGCCGTCCTTGAGCAACTTCATCAGCCCGTCGCGGTCGCTCGCCTTGGTGAGTTCGCGTAAAGGCGGCAATGCCGCCAGCACGTCGCTCAGCGCCAGTGTCGTGCGCGTCTCCGCCTCGGTCGCCGCGGTGATGTTGGCGTAATCGGCGCGCAATTCGCGTTCCAACGCAACCTCGATCGTCGCCTGCTGCCGCCAGACGCTGAAGCCGGCCAGAACCACGCACGAGCCGATCGCCACCAGCGTGATGGCCACGATCATCCGGGCCGAAATCGATTTGAGCATTCCGCGGTCCTTTTCTGGTGCCGTCGCCGGAGTTCCGGCGCGGTTCACAACTACGTGGAAGGCCACAAGAAGCGGTTAACAATTACCTCGTAGAACTACGAAGAGTGAGATGAGCTCCGCCTCGGTAAGGTTGATCGGTTAGGTTAAAACCGAAATCGCGTTGACCACGCCGATCGGCTTTGTCAACTAGCCGTATGATCAAGGACGACGACTACGAACTCGACCGCTTCGGCAACCGCGTGCTGATCGGGCTGACGGCGGAGGAAACCGCCGAATATTTCCGCCTCGAGGAAATCATCAGCAAGAGCATGCCGCTGCCGCAGATGACGCGCGACGAATGGTACAGGCCGGAAGACTGTCGCTGGCTCGAACTATACGAGAAACACGAGTCCGCGCGCCGGCCGTTTCTCAAGAGCAGCAAGACGATGCACTGAGGGCGCAAGCCCGGGCTCTGACGGTGCGCTGACGCACTCACCAGGAATAGCGTAGCACGCCCTTGCCGGCATAGCTGCGGGTGACATCCGAGAATTCGCCTTCGAACGCCGCCGCGACCGAGAAGCCGTTCAGCCAATTCACTTCCGCCGACACCGTGGTCAGCGCCGCGTCCCGTGCTGGGCGAGCGCCGCTCACGACGAAGCTGGCGCCGGGCAGCGCCTGGAACGTCGCCGCGACCGAACGATCGACGTCGAATTCGTGAGCCCACGCCGCACGGCCGCGCAACGTCAGCAGCGCGCCGTCCAACGCGAAAGACTTGTCGGTGCGCAGGCCGAGCTCGCTGCGCGTCGAGGTCACGGTCCTGGCGTCGTAGCCGAGCGCGAACACGCTGCTGCCGCCCACCGCCCGCTCGGTATAGGCCGGCAGATCGAAGGCGGTGACCTGCGCGGCGGCGTAGGGCGTGAGGCCGACGCCGCCGAACGCCGGTGCAACCCAGCGATGGCCGGCTTCGACACGGGCCGAATAGGCGTGGGCGTTGAAGTCGGCACGGAGCTGATCGAAGCCGCCGACGACGACAGTCCGTTCCGTGGTGATGTCCTGCCAGCCATAGGCGGCGGCGGCGGTGAGATAGCTGGCGCCGAAGCTGTGGCGGACGAAGCCGCCGACCTGCACCAGATCGGAACGCCCCGAGCCGAGTCCGTTTGCCAGACCGAACTGGGTGGCGCCGCCCGCCATCGCGAAACCGGCGACGGTCTGCGACGACAGCCAGTAATCGGCGCCGGCGGCGATGCCGGCGAGCCGGCTGGTCGCGGTCGCGGAGCCGAGCGAGCCATTGCCGTCGGTGGTCTGCGCGCCGCCGAAGCCGGCGGCCCACATGTTCCAGCGCGGCTCGAACGCCGCCGGCACCGGAGCGTTGGCCATCATCGCATTCGCGTCGCGCACTGCGCCGGCACTCGTCGCGGCGAACGGCAGCGGCCGGCTGGTCGCACCCGGCGGCTCGCGGCCGTTGCCGAGCGGATTGGTCAGCAGACCCATGAACTGCGTCATGGCGTTGAAGGTCGACTGCTGCGCGCCGGTGGCGGTCTCGCCCGACACGGCGCTGAGCCCGCTCGCGTTCAGTGCGCCGAACACGATCGGAATGCTGCCGGTCCGCGTGAAGTAGTTCGTCAGCGCATTGGCGACCGCGGTCTGGTTGGCGTTGAGGCCGCTGTTGACAACCGGAGGCGTCGGTCCGGGCGGCGCCGGCGGCGTGTAGTCGAGCACCAGATTGAGATAGGCGTTGTTGGCGTCGTAGCCGAGGCTCGATTTGAAGCCGGACGGCAGGTTGGTGTTGACCAGCGTCCCGAACGTCCCGGCGATGCCGCCGGTCGCGTTGACGATGGTGTATTGCCGCTCGACATAGCCGCCGGCGGCGAACGACACATTCACCGTCGCACCGCCGAGCGTCGCAATGCCGGTTACGTTGACGCGATCGGCGCTGGTCGGCGACACCTCGACCATGTAGCTCGACGCCGCGGTGAAGACGAGATTGCCGCTGACATTCAGCGTGCCGATCGAATTGCCCGGCGCCAGCGCGCCGCCATTGATCAGCGTGGCACCGACGGTGCCGTTGCCGCCGAGCGCCGCGCCGGCATTCACCGTCGTGAGCGACGACGACGCGATCGAGCCGTTGACGCTGAGCGTGCCGGCCTCGACCGTGGTGGCGCCAGTGAAGCTGCTGATGCCGCTCAGCGACAGATTGCCGGCGCCGCGCTTGATCACTTGGCCGCCGCCGGAGATCGCACCGCCGAAACTGGTCGCTTCCGAGCGGTTGAACGCCAGCGTCGCGCTGTTGCTGATATTGCCGACGATCGAACCCGTCGTCCCGCCGTCACCGATCTGCAGTGTGCCGGTGGAGATGGTGGTGCCCCCGGTGTACGCATTGGTACCGGTCAACGTGAAAACGCCACTGCCGCCGCTGCCGCCGAAGCTGATCAGATTGCCTGTGCCCGAAATCGAACCACCAAACGTGTTGGCATCGGAGCGGGCGAGCTGCAGCGTTCCGTTGTTGACGACGTTGCCGACGATCCACCCCGTGGTGCCGCCATTGCCGACCTGCAAGAAGCCGCTGCTGATGGTCGTGCCGCCGGTGTAGGTGTTGTCGCCGAACAGGATCAGCGCGTCGTTGCCGAGCTTGGTGACGCTGCCGGTGCCGGAAATCACGCCGCCGAAGCCCGCGGCATCCGAGCGGTTGAACACCAGCGACGCATTGTTGACGACGTTGCCGGTGATCGAGCCGGTGGTGCCGCCGTTGCCGATCTGCAGTGTGCCGGCCGAGATCGTGGTGCCGCCGGTGTAGGTGTTGTTGCCGAGCAGCGCCAGGATGTCGCTGCCATACTTGATCAGGTTGCCGGTCCCGGAGATCGCGCCGCCGAGGCTGGTGCCGTTGCTGCGGTTGACGGCCAGCGTCGCATTGTTGGTGATGTCGCCGGTGATCGAGCCGCTGATGCCGCCATTGCCGAGTTGCAGCGTTCCGCCCGAGATCGTGGTGCCACCGGTGTAGAAATTGTCTCCCGTCAGCGTCAGCGTTCCGGTGCCGGTCTTGCCCAGCGCAAATTGTGCGCCGTTGTCGATCAACGTGCCCGAGAATAACGTCGACGTGTTCAGGCTGCCGACCGTCAGGGTCTGCACCGGCGCGCCGGGCACCACCGTTGCCGCAACCGTCCCGCTGCCCGACAGCGATCCGATCGAGACCCCGCCCGAGTCGGAGCGCAGGGCCATCGTGCCGTTGTTCACGATTTCGGCCGTCCCTCCCGACGAGGATTGGCTGAACAGCAACAAGCCGCCGCTCTGGGTCGTGATGGTCGCATTGGCAGCGGTGCTGCTGCCGATGAAATCGATCTGGCCGCCGGCACCGATGAGGAAGTTCTGCGCATTGCCGGAGTTGTTGACGATGCCGGCGCCGCTCATGTTGAGCTGCCCGCCGGATGCGACACCGATCGTGTAGCTCGGCGCACCGGCATCGAACGTGAAGCCGTCCGGGCTACGGATGACCGTCACCATCAGCAATGTCGACGCGCCGTTGTTGGTGAACACTGCAGTCGAACCGGTGTCGGGCACCGCGGCGGGACCGCTCCAGTTGGACGCCGCGTTGAATTCCTGACCGGCGCCGATCCAGACCTGCTGCGCGGAAGCGGGCATCGTGACCACGACCAGCGCCGTCGAAGCCAGGAGCGCCGACAGCAGGGTCCGCCTTCGCGCAGCGCCCGCCCGATCCGTTGCCCCGGGCCTCAGCTCCTCACCGATTTCACGAACCTGCACGCAACTGTCCTGCCACCTCTCAGGTCATTGGCGACCTGATTCAGGAAACAGCCTAAAGGTTCAAGGTCGAGATGCAAATAGGAACCATTATTGGAACCCATATCGGCGATCGGGCTGGTCCCCGCCGCCGACGCATGCTAGCGCTCCGGCAAACAACAGCGGGGAGACGGAACGCGATGATCGAGGCGGTGATCTGGGATTTCGGCGGGGTGCTCACGAGCTCGCCATTCGAGGCGTTTGCACGGTTCGAGACCGAGCGCGGGCTGCCGATCGACATCATCCGCCGCACCAACGCCGCCAATCATTTCGAGAACGCCTGGGCCAAGTTCGAGCGCGCCGAGATCGATCTCGACACCTTCGACGCGCTGTTCGCCGAGGAATCCCGCGCGCTCGGCGCCGAAGTGCGCGGCCGGGACGTGCTGCCGCTGTTGTCCGGCACGCTGCGGCCCGAGATGGTCGCCGCCCTGAAGATCATCAAGCAGAACCACAAGACCGGCTGCATCACCAACAATCTGCCGGCCAACGCGATCGGATCGGCGTCGGGGCGGACGCTGTACGTCGCGGAGGTGATGGCGCTGTTCGACCATGTGATCGAATCCGCCAAGATCGGCCTGCGCAAGCCGGACCCGAAGATCTACCGGATGATGACCGACGCGCTCGGCGTCGACCCGAAGGCTTGCGTGTATCTCGACGATCTCGGCGTCAACCTCAAGCCGGCGCGCGAGATGGGCATGGCGACCATCAAGGTGACGAGCGGCGAGCAGGCGATCGCCGACCTCGAAGACGCGACCGGGCTGAACCTCCGCAACGGCTGACTCTTGTTTCGCCCCACGCCTTGGCACCCGTCATGGCCGGGCTCGTCCCGGCCCTCCAACTCTTTTCCTGACGCGCGGAGGGAAAGGCGTAGATGCCCGGGACAAGCCCGGGCATGACGACCCTGCGACGGCGCCATACCCCGAATCGCCGCGCCTCCAGCACGACTGGTTACCGATTCCTTAATACCTGTTCGGCGCCCGGGCTCGCGGCCGCACTTTATTACTTCGCCCCGGACGCCGCGCAGCTTTGATTGCGCGGCGAAAGACGCTAATGATTCGTCGAGTGCGCCGTTTGTGGTGAGTTGCCGGCGGCTCGAGTCGCCTTGCGTCCGACCGTCACGTAAGCCGAGCCCCGCACCCGATGACCAAGCTTGCCACCCCGCCCTCCCCCGTCGACCACGCGCTCATCCGCGCCGACTTCGCGCGCTTTGCCGCCGCGCGGTCGCTGAGCCGGCCGAGCGACCTGATCCTGATCCAGCCGGCGCTGGTGCCGGAGAAATTCTTCGACGTCACCACCGCACGCAACGGCGGTTACTACAACTTCCCGCCGGCCGGGCTGCTGTATCTCGCCGCCGCGGCGCGCGCCGCCGATCCGGAGATCGGCATCCGCCTGATCGACATCAATCATCAGTTGCTCAAGGCCGCGCACAGCGACGGCTTCGATTACGGCCTGTGGCGTGATCTGGTGCGCGAGGCGATCGGAGCCTGCGCCCATCCGCATGTCGCCGTATCGTACATGTTCGGCACCACCAAGCCGTGCTTCGTCGAGGTGATCGAGCTGATCCGCAGCGAATTTCCGCAGGTGCCGATCCTGTCGGGCGGGGTGCAGGCGACGTTCGACTATCAGGAAATCCTTCAAAGCGGACTGTGCGACATCGTCTCGCGCCACGAGGGCGAGCGGCAGTTGATGAACTATCTGGCGGCGCTGGCGGGCGACGCCGACGCCGTGCCGGAGGGCATGGCGTTCGCCGATGGCGGCCGGATCGTCGAACTCGGCAGGCCCTCCGGCGACAATCCGGTGAATTGGGACATCCTGCCGTTCTACGACGCGATCAACGTCGAGGAGTATCACCGCTACGGCGGACTCGGCGCGTTCTCGCGCTATGTCGGCGAGGACAAGCCCTACGCCACCGTGCTCGCCACCCGCGGCTGCCGGGCGCGCTGCACCTTCTGCACAGTGCGCAACTTCAACGGCTTCGGGCTGCGGCAGCGCACGGTGCAGGACGTGATCGACGAGGTGAAGCACCTCGTGACGCATCACGGCATCCGCTACATCGACTGGCTCGACGACGATCTGCTGTGGGACCGGGAGCGGACGCTGGCGCTGTTCAAGGGCCTCGCCGAACAGGTGCCCGGATTGGAATGGACCGCCAGCAACGGCGTGATCGCAGTGGCGATCGACGACGAGATCATGCAGGCGATGGTCGCGTCCGGGCTGCGCGCCTTCAAGATCGGGGTCGAGTCCGGCAACGACGCGATGCTGAAGACGATCAAGAAGCCGACCACCAAACCGAAATTGCGCGAGCGCGCCAGGCTGTTCGCGAAATACCCCGAGGTGTTCGTCTCGACCAATTTCATCATCGGCTTTCCCGACGAGACCTTCGGCCAGATGATGGACAGCTACGATCTCGCGGTCGAACTCGCCAGCGACTGGGCGAGCTTCTACATCTGCCAGCCGCTGAAGGGCACCGAGATGTTCTCGGCGTTCCAGTCGCTCGGCGACGCGCGCACCAAAGAAGAGCGCTACGACAAGACCATCAATCCCGGCCGCTCCGCCGAGCGCGGCGAATTCGGCTATCGCTTCGCCGCCGACCGCGAACGGCTGCGCACCGGCTGGGAGGTGTTCGACATCCCGCATCAGGCCGTGCCCGATCTCGAGCAGCAGAAGGAGATCTGGTTCAGCTTCAACCTGGTCGCGAACTTCCTCGACAACCCGAACTTCCGTCCCGGCGGCAACGTCGCCAAGCTGGCGCGCTGGATCGAGGCGATCCACGACGGTTACCCCTACGACGCCTCGATGGCGGCGGCGCTGGCGCACGCTTACTGGCTGCTCGGCGATCAGGTGCGCCACGCTCACCACCGCGCCGACTTCCTGCGGCTGACCGAGACTTCGCCGTATTGGCAGACCCGCGTGGCGCAATTCCCCGAACTGCTGTCGCTGGCGCATGTCGACGACGCGCCGGCCTGGTTCGCCGGTTCGCCGCCGCTGGCTCTGACCAGGCCGCTGGCGTTCGCACGCCCCGGACAGGTGCCGGCGTGACGTTCGCCGGCAAGGCCGCGCTGGTCACCGGCGGCAGCAAGGGCATCGGCTTTGCGATCGCGCGGGCGCTGGCGCAGGCCGGCGCCGCGGTGATGATCTGCGCCCGCGACGAGGCCGAGATCGCCCAGGCGCTGCCGGCGCTGCGCGACGGCCTCGCCGGCCGGGTTCACGGCGTGGCGTGCGACGTTCGCGACGAGTCGGAGGTGCGCTGCCTGATCGACCACGCCGTCACGGCGTTCGACGGCCTCGACATTCTGGTCAACAATGCCGGCATCGGCCTGCTCGGCCCGGTCGAGAGCTTCGCCCCCTCGGATTGGCGCGCGACGATCGATACCAATCTCACCGGCGCATTCTATTGCTGCCACTACGCGATCCCGGCGCTGAAGGCGCGCGGCGGCGGCGCCATCGTCAACATCGGCAGCCGCTCCAGCGTCAACGCCTATGGCGGCGGCGCGGCGTACTGCGCCTCGAAATTCGGCCTGCTCGGCCTGTCGGAATCGCTGCTGCAGGAGCTGCATCCTTACGGCATCCGCGTCAGTTGCGTGATGCCCGGCCGGGTCGCCACCGACTTCGCCGACGAACCGCCGCAGGACTGGCACCTGTCCGCCGACGACGTCGCGCAGGCGGTGATCGACGTGCTGTCGTTCGCGCCGCGGGCGCTGGCGAGCCGGATCGAGCTGCGACCGGCGCGGCCGCCATCGCCGGCGCCCCGATGACCGATCGCACCGCAATGCCCCTGCACGGCCGCCGCGCGATGGTCACCGGCGCGGCGCAGGGCATCGGCCTGGCGATCGCGCGCACGCTGGCGATGCAGGGCGCGCAGGTCGTGTTGGTCAACCTCAGGCACGATGCCGGCGAAGCCGCGGCGCGCGCGATCAACGACGCCGGCGGCGATGCGCACTTCATCGTCGGCGACATGAGCGACGAAGCGGCGATCGCCGCGACCGTGGCGGCGAGCGCCGCCGCGATCGGCGGGCTCGACATCCTGGTCAACAACGCCGCGCCGTCGCAGCGGGCGCGGCCGCCGTTCGGCGAGCAGAGCGCCGCATTGTGGGACGCGACCGAAGCGGTGATGCTGCGCGGCTACATGCTCACCGCGCAGGCGGCGCTGCCGCATCTGGCGCAAGCGCGCGGCGCGATCGTGAACCTATCTTCGGTGCTGGCGCGCAGCGTCGCGCACGAGACCGCCGCCTATCACGTCGCCAAGGCCGGCGTCGAACAGCTCACCCGCTATCTCGGCTGGCACCTCGGCCGCAGCGGCGTGCGAGTCAATGCGGTGGCGCCCGGCGTGGTCGATCGCGACGACGGCCCGCGGCTGAGCGACGATCCAGTCAATCGCGCGGTGATCGAAGCCGCGGTGCCGCTCGGCCGCGCCGCCACTGCCGCCGAGATCGCCGAGGTGGTGGCGTTCCTGTGTTCGCCGGCGGCCGGCTACATCACCGGTCAGACGCTGGTGATCGACGGCGGGCTGTCGCTGGGCGAGCCGTTCGGCGTCGCCCGCAGCGCGGTGCGCGCGGCGATCGGAGCCGTTTAATCAGGGCCATCTCAGCTCGGTGTCCGCGCCACCGGCGCCTCGGCGTCGGCCTCGTACCAGCGCTTGGAGCGGTTGACGATCGCCACCACCGTCAGCATCACCGGCACCTCGATCAGCACGCCGACCACGGTGGCGAGCGCGGCTCCGGATTCGAAGCCGAACAGGCTGATCGCCGCGGCCACCGCGAGTTCGAAAAAGTTGCTGGCGCCGATCAGCGCCGACGGCCCGGCGACGCAATGCTGCTCGCCGCTGAGCCGGTTGAGCAGATAGGCGAGCCCGGCGTTGAAATACACCTGGATCAGGATCGGCACCGCGAGCAACGCGATCACCAGCGGCTGCCGGATGATCTGCCCGCCCTGGAAGCCGAACAGCAGCACCAGCGTCGCCAGCAGCGCCACCAGCGACAACGGCTGGAACACGCCGAGCAGCCGCCGC
>NZ_QPFS01000079.1:0-23233 GCF_010906995.1 Rhodopseudomonas sp. WA056
GGCGACGACTTCCTCGTTCTGGTTGTCGAGGATGAACTCGCCCTTGTCTGTCTTCACCGTCAGCACCGCGTGGCCTTCGTTCTTCTTGTCGCGCACCACGGTGATCAGCAGCGCTTCGCGCGGCCAGCCGGCGTCGATCAGCATTTTGCGCTTCAAGAGTACGTAGTCTTCGCAATCGCCGTAACCGTCGGCCGGAAGCGACCACTTTTCGATCACGCCCCAATGATCCATGTCGGTCAGCGGCTTGATATTGTCGTTGACCCAGCGGTTGACCTTCAACAGATCCTGCCAGGCGGTCTGCGTCAGCACGATGTCGCGTGCCTGACTGCGACCCCCGCGGCAATCCTGCGGATTGTCCGAGCAGAACTCGATCCATCCGATCGGTGCGCGCGTCTCGTCGCCGATGCTCGCGTAACGAACTCTGTTGTCGGCTTGCGCCGTCGCGGTCAGTGCGACGACGGCGGCGATCACCGCCAGCCCCCGAAATCCCCTGTTGCCCGACATTGTGGCCCCCGTTTCTTGTTGGGACCATCATTTGCACAAGCAATTTGCAGGGCCGCTAAATCGACCAAGTAAAGTCGATGCGAATACTCGGAAAACTAGCCGCGAATTCGATCTATACTTGAATCGAATTTGCATAAAATGCGAGATATCGGCAATTGATTCAAATTTGAGCTGTTAACCCGCGCAGCGCTGCGGCACGCGCGGTTGCTAAGCGCTTCGCAGCGCCCGTTAACTGCGTTCCGCGCAGTGCGTCGGGTCGCCGTTGCAGGATGGCAGGTGAGAAGTGGTGCGAAAACGCGGCGCTAGGCGGCTTTGCAGCGGGCGTCGTCGTTCACCGCGCGGTAACGCTGTCTTCGAGCGTTTCTTCGAGCTGCTCGTGGATGAACTCCAGCGCGAAGCCGTCGTCGAGGTGACGGACGACGCGCGACGCGACCCGTCCGAGCAGGACCTGTGCGTGCAGCGGCGGGCGATGCTCCGCGGCGATCGCGGCGCCGGAGCGCGACATGTCGATGATACGGCAGCTCATCCGGCTGCCGTCGTCGAGCGTCAGGATGGCGATCGGGTTGCGCGGCACGATGCGATCGTGGCGGCGATCTTCCGGCAGGTTGAGGATGTCGCGATTGGCCAGCCAGGTCAGTTGCGCGGCGAGCTTGTCGCGCTTGCGCGGGGTGGCCGCGAGGGTCATCGCAAAGCCGTTGTCGATGATCCGTGTGATCTTGCCTTCGACGCGGCCGACATGATCGAGATAGGCGATCACGCGGTCGCCGACGTTGCCGATTCCGGGCGCCAGCATCGCCAGTCCGCCGGGCGACATGTTGATCACCTGGCAGGGAAATTCGCGGCGATCGGGCAGCATGTAGCGCCCGAGCAGGTGGACCTTCACCCGCTGGAAGCGACGACGCTCGAGCGTCGCCGGCTGGCTGTTGGGGCTCTGCAACAACAAGATTGGGTTCCGATGGCCGGTCGCGCTGGCGTAGCTTTCAACCTAAAGCGCGTACAGTTAACGGGCCGTTAGCACTCCGCTGCCGACGGTCGATCGTCGGTGGCCGCTGCGGAACCGGCGCGGCTCTCCGAGTTCCCGGGCCGACCGGCGGGCTGCCTGCGCAACTAACAACTCGTCCGCGTGGCGGCGGGGTGGATCGTCGTGCGCCGCCATATCGTATGTTCGCCGCGTAGTTGTACGCAGTGGACTTTGCATCGGGCTCGAACGATTAAAGTTCCGGGGAGCCGCAATTGCAGCGGCGATTTTTCAAGAGCCGATTGACAGCTCGTGGCGCTGTTTCGGCGGATTCCCGGGGCGGGAACCATGGCGATGAGCCAATCGGCCAATGAATTGCTCGCTGCGTTGCCGGCAGCCGACTTCGATCTGCTGCGTCCGCATCTCTATACGATCGATCTGAAGTTCGGTCAGGTTCTGGTCGAGGCGGGTGCGCCGCTCGCGCAACTGGTATTTCCTCACGGCGGCATCGTCTCCAGCGTGGTCGGCCTGACCAAGGCAGACGTGATCGAGGTCGCATCGATCGGCCGGAACGGCGTCATCGGCAGCGAGGCGGTGCACCAGAACGTGGCGGCGACCGGCGCGGTGGTGCGCTATCCCACGTCGGCATCGGCGATCGACGTGATGCATTTCCGCTACGCGGTCGATCACAGCGCGGTGCTGCGGGGCCTGATGCTGCGTTATCAATGGAGCCGTTCGGTCGAGGCCGAGCAGATCGCAGCCTGCAACGCCGCGCATTCGGCCGAAGCCAGGCTGTGCCGTCGCTTGCTACAATCGCGCGATATGGCCGGCAGCGACTGCATGCAACTCGGTCAGGACCTGATGGCGCGGATGCTCGGGGTTAAGCGCAACACCATCTCACTGATCGCTCACGCGCTGCAGCAGCAGGGGTTGATCCGCTACAGCCGCGGCCGGCTCGCCATCACCGATCCCGACGGCCTGATGCAGAGGGCCTGCGGGTGCTATAGGGCGACCCGCGGCGGGTTTGCGGCGGTCGCGGTCGACCGTCAGCCCAGCATGGTGGTCCCGCGGCTCGGCTCCGACTACGCCGCGTCTCAGTCGTTGCCTTCGTAGACCGTCAATCCGCGCACCACCTGAAACTTGTGCAGCTTGCGTGGCGGCAACCGCCGCGGCTGCTGGCCGACGGTCCGCCACGAGTTCAGCCGCAGGTTCGACAGCGGGCCGATCAGCCGGCCGCCCAGCGGCGCCAGCAGCCCGGTCATGCTCAGCGGGCTGTGCGCGCGTTGCGCGAACGGCAGCAGCAGCAGTTCCAGTGCGACCGGGGTCGCGTTAGGCGCGGTGGCGGTGATGCCTGCGACCACCGCGATGGTGTCTCCCGACACGATGTCCAGCACCTGTTGCACCGCGCGGCGCTGCTCCAGCACGAACAGCGTCGTCAGCTTCTGGCCCTTCAGGTCCTGGCCGAGCAGGGCGTTGAGCCGGGTGCCGGCGAACCGAAACGGATAGCCGGGCAAGTCGCACGACACCACGAACATCTCGCCGAGCTGGCTGCGCAGGGCATCTGGTTCAATTGCACTGCGGTCCGGGGCGGGGGCGCCGTCGCGTTGCTTGTCCCAATAGGCGAACAGCGCCTGGCTCGACGGATGCTTCATGGACGACCTTGGTTCGCGGTCGTCGCGTGCGGACGCGATTGGGACATGACTGTCCCGAATTCGCCCGGCGCGACGCTCCAGAGTGTTGTGCAGGAGCCCTGGTGCAGCGTCCATGCCGGTCCGCGCGAACAGCGGCGTCATACCCGGCTTTGCGTCGTTAAGGTTAAATTAACTATGGCGTTGCGCGCGGGGGAACCGCCGCTAGGCTGGCGGCATTGCAGTGCTGGCGACTCCAGACCGTCAGCGCTGGTGGGATACAGGGTGGCTGAAAAACAGGTCGGCCGACGCATCGGACAGATGGTCTGCGATGCGAACGGTGCCGGCACGGACCGGGGGGAGGGCTTTCTCAGGGCCCTCCCTTTTCCGTTTCGCAGCTCTCGCGACACTATCAGGCGGAGCGCGCCGGTGGCCTGGCACTGATCGGCCTCGGGCTGTCGATTCTGGTCAACCACTTGTCGGTGGCGTGAGGGTCGGGCGCCTGGCGAGCCAGTTTTCCGCGGTTGCGAAAAGTGCTCTAAGGGATCTGGCTCGCCGGTCCCGTCTCGTATCAGGTCGTCTGCTTTGGAAGCTCCGTTCGAATCCAACACCGCTCCGCCGCAGCCGCCGCGCGAGCCGATCCTGACGCTGCCGGCCGCCGTGACCGGTTACGTCGCGCTGCTCGCGGTGATCCATCTGCGCACGCTGGTGTCGCCGGACTTCGAGTATTGGACGATCGAGGTGTTCGGCTTCATCCCGATGCGCTACGACCAAACCCTGCTGGATTCACCTTTTCCGGGCGGAACCGGCGCCAAGCTCTGGACCTTCGTCAGCTATTCGCTGCTTCACGCCAATCTCAGCCACCTGCTGTTCAACGTGCTGTGGCTGCTGCCGTTCGGCAGCGCGCTGGCGCGCCGATTCGGGGCCGCCCGGTTCTTCGTGTTCATGGCCGTGACCGGGGCAGCCGGTGCATTCGCGCATCTTCTCACCCACCCCCACGAAATCGCACCGATGATCGGAGCTTCCGCTTCAGTGTCGGGCGCGATGGCGGCGGCGATCCGATTCGCCTTCGTTCGCGGCAGCTTCCTGTCGCTGCGGCGAGGCGATGCTGATGCCGCGGCGCGGGTGCCGGCGCAGCCGTTGATGCGGGCGCTGCGCGATCCGCGGGTGCTGGCGTTCCTCGGCATCTGGTTCGGCATCAACATCATCTTCGGGATCGGCTCGATCGCGATCGGCAATGAGGGCGCCAGCGTCGCCTGGCAGGCGCATATCGGCGGCTTCTTCGCCGGGCTGCTGCTGTTCTCGTTGTTCGACCCGGTGCCGCGCACGCCGGAATCCGTGCCGCTCTGACGCGCTGCGATCAGTTGTTCGCAGTTGCGAGTAGCTTGCATCTAACTTTGAATTGCCGCAATCTTCCGGTGTGATTGCACCCGGCGCCGCGCGCGCCGGCTCGGAACGGGTGTTCGCGCTGTTTCAGCGTCGGTCTTGTCCGAACATCGACTGTCTCGCTGCTGCTGATTCCGTTGCTGATGTCACAACCAGAGCCGCCGGGCTCGGCAAGGCGGCGTTACGGGAGGCCACCCATGACCGTGCGTGCGATTCTCGAATCCAAAGGCCGCTACATTCATAGCGTCGAGGCCGATGCCCGGCTCGCGTCTGCGATCAAGACCCTGGCGGAGCGCCGGATCGGCGCGGTGCTGGTGATGCACGGTACGCGGCTCGAAGGTATCTTGTCGGAGCGCGACATCGTTCGTGTGCTCGCCGACCGCGGCCCGGCTGCGCTGGATCAGCCGGTCGGCGCGGTGATGACCCGCGACGTCTTCACCTGCCGTCAGGACGACAACGTCGGCGAGATCATGGAGCGGATGACAGCCGGCAAATTCCGGCATCTGCCGGTGATGGAGCACGACCGCGTGGTCGGCCTGATCTCGATCGGCGACATCGTCAAATCGCGGCTGTCCGAATACGAGCACGAGCAGCAGGCGCTGCACGACTACATCAAGTCGGCCTGAGGCTGGTAACAGCAACCAGGATCAGGCGCCGGCACCGTCGAGAAACAGCGCCCAGGCCTTGTCGAAATAAGCATTCTGGGCGCGGGGCGACGCATAAGTCGTCCCGCCCAGCATCGCATCGATCATCGGCCCCATGGCGATGCTGTTGAGGAGCTGGCTGGCGAGAAAGCGCGCATCGCCGCGGGCGAGGGTGCCGGCCTTCTGGGCCTCGCCAATCAGCGACAGCAATCGGTCCATGATCGGATCGTCGGTCCGGCTCGCCACGGCCTGACCGACCACGATCGCCTCGCTGAAAGCGATGCGCTTGAACGCGATCAGCGTGGGATCGACGTTGACGGCAAGGAGCCAGCGTGCCGCCGCGCGAAGTTGTGTCAGCGCATCCCCGGTCTGGCTCGCCATCGTGGTCTGGAAGTGCGCCAGCGTCTGCACGCGGGCGTGCTCGACCACACCTTCGAACAACGCCAGCTTCGACGGGAAGCGCCGATATACGGTGTCCTTGCCGACGCCGCAGGCGGCCACGACCTGTTCGACCGAGGTCGCGGCGAAGCCCTGCTGCGCGAACAGCCGCGACGCCGTCTCGATGATGTGAAGCGACTTGGCTTCGACATCGCTCTTGCGCGGGCGGCCGCCTTTGGAAGTGGTCGTCGAAGTCGGCATTGAGATCCTTGATCGTCGATACGACGAGGCGAGTCTTTCGAGCAATTCCAATCCCAGATTTGCGATCACTTGGCAATCGATCTGGACAGGACGGTCCCGTCCCGTTTATTTCCCGCCCGCCTCGAGGCGAGGTATCTGGGGGAGAGCGGATGGGAAACGAGAACAAGATTGTCGCCGGCGTCGCGATTGCGCTGTCGCTGAGTGGCGGCTCCGAAGCGCTGGCGCAGAGCGCGCGCGAAGCCGCGGTGGCACTGCCGCCGGTCACCGTGCAGCCCGCCGAGCGTCGCTCCGCGCGACGCGCGCAGCCAGCTCCCGCGGCTCAGCGTGCGGTGCCGGCACGCACTCCGGCGCGTGAACAGGCGACCCCGGCGGCGCGCCCGGTCAACGCCAGCAACACCTCGGATCGCTACGTCGCCCGCACCTCCGCAACAGCGACCAAGACCGACACGCCGGTCCTGGAGACGCCGCAGTCGATCTCCACCGTCACCCGCCGGCAGATGGACGATCAGAACGTTCAGACCGTTGCCAACGCGCTGCGCTACAGCGCCGGCGTGCTGTCGGATGCCGACACCAATTCGCGCTTCGACAGCGTGTTCATCCGCGGTTTCGGCGCGTTCGGCACCGCGACCAACTATGTGAGCTTCCTTGACGGCTTGAAGCTGCCGCGCGGCCAGGCGTTCGCCAACACCGCGATCGATCCGTTCCTGCTCGACCGTGTCGAGGTGCTGAAGGGACCGTCGGCGGTGCTGTACGGGCAGACCAGCCCGGGCGGTCTGGTCAATCAGATCAGCCGGATGCCGAGCGCAGTGCCGTACAACGAGGTCCGCGTCGAGGGCGGCACTTACGGCCGCATCCAGTCCGGCGCCACCAGCCAGGGCGCGCTCGATAAGGACGGCCATTGGCTGTACAGCCTGAGTGCGATCGGCCGGACGTCCGGCACGCGCTACGACAATGTCGACGAGCAGCGCTTTGCGGTCGCGCCGGCCCTGACCTGGGCGCCCGACATGGACACGCGGTTCACTGTTCAGAGCTATTATCAGAAGGATCCGAAGGGCGGCTACTTCAACTCGCTGTATCCGACCTCGCTGGCGCCGCTGCAATACCGGCCGTACCTGAACTCCAAGCTCAATGTCGGCGATCCCGGCTTCGACTCGTTCGAGCGCGAGCAGTACGGCATCGGCTATCAGTTCGACAAGCGTCTCAACGAGGTCGTCAGCGTCAAGTCGAGCCTGCGCTATTCGCACGTCGACATCGACTTCAAGTCGTTGCAGATGAACGCGCCGCTCACCGCCATCGGGACGATCCCGCGCTGGGCGATCCGCTCGATCGAGGACGTCGGCGGCCTGTCGACCGACAACCGCGTGCAGTTCGACTTTGCCACCGGCGCGCTGCAGCACAAGATCATCACCGGCGTCGACTATCAGAATACGCTCAGCAACTGGACCTACCAACTCGGCGGTGCGACCGCGCTCGATGTCGTCAATCCATTGTATAATCAGCCGGTCGGCTCGCTCGCCTCGCTGATCGACAGCGGTCAGAAGCTGTCGCAGACCGGGCTGTACGCGCAGGATCAGATCAGCCTGGGCGGATGGCGCGCCACGCTCGGTGTCCGTCATGATTGGGCCGAGCAGAGCACCGAAAGCCGGCTCGCCGGATCGCGCTCCAATCAGTCGGGCGACAAGACTACCTATCGGGCGGGGCTGCTGTATCTGTTCGACAGCGGTGTTGCGCCTTACGTCAGCTATTCGACCTCGTTCGAACCGGTGACCGGTGTCGGCGCCGATGGATCGGCGTTCGTCCCGACCACGGCCGAGCAATACGAGGGCGGCATCAAGTATCAGCCGACCTTTCTGCCGATCCTGTTCACGGCGTCCGTGTTCGACATCCGCCAGCAGAACGTCCTGACGCCGTCGACCGTGCCGGGCTTCAACGTGCAGCAGGGCGAGGTCCGTTCCAAGGGAGTCGAATTGGAAGCGCGCGGCAACGTCACCGATAGTCTCGAGCTGATCGGCGCCGTGACGTTCCTCGACACAAGGGTGGCGCGATCGTCGAACGCGCTGATCGTCGGCAATCGACCGCAGGCGGTTCCGGACTTCTTCGGCTCGATGTGGGCGAACTACACGTTCCAGTCCGGCCCGGTCACCGGCCTGACTTTCGGCGGCGGCATCCGCCATGTCGGCGCCAGCTATGGCGACGATGCCAACACGCTGCGGGCGCCGGCCTACACGGTGGTCGATGCGGCATTGAAATACGATCTTGTGAACCTGGCACCGAGCCTGAAGGGCACGACTCTGACACTCAACGTCAACAACCTGTTCGACAGGGAGTACTATTCGAGCTGCTCGTCGGGGTTCTACTGCCAGTTCGGCAATCGCCGCACGGTGCTGGCGGGAATTAGGTACCGGTGGTGAGGGTCGACGCCAAGAAGGCGCGCCGCCGATGACGCGGCGCGCCGTTCGAGCTTGGGTCTGGGTGCATCGCTGGAGCAGCCTTGTCTGCACGTTGTTCGCGCTGCTGCTGTGCCTGACCGGCCTGCCGCTGATCTTCAAGGACGAGCTTGGTCCTGATCTGAAGCTCGCGGCGACGACCGTACCGCCAGGCAGTGCATCGGTGGACTCGATGGTTGCGCGCGCTCTCGCGGCGCGGCCTGGCCAGGTGGTGCCGTATCTGTTCTACGATCGGGAGCATCCGATCCTGAAGGTGCCGACCGCAGCCTCGATGACGGACGATCCGGCCTCGTTTCACTATCAGGTGTTCGACACCCGCACCGGGCAGCAGATCGAGATCCCGCAGCCCAATGAGGGCTTTTTGTATGTGATGACGCGGCTGCATCTCGACCTGTTCAGCGGAGTGCCGGGCACGCTGTTTCTTGGATTCATGGGCCTGTTGCTGGTCGTTGCGATCGTATCCGGCGTGGTGCTGTACGGTCCGTTCACGCGCCGCCTTGCGTTCGGCGTGGTGCGGACCGACGGCAGCCGCTGGCGCACCTGGCTCGACTTGCACAATCTGCTCGGCATCGTGACGCTGGCCTGGTTCGGTGTCGTCAGCTTCACCGGCGTCATCAACACGCTGGCAGCCCCGATCGAACTCGCCTGGCAGGCCAACCAGCTCGTCGAGATGGCGGCACAGGCCAAGCCGCCCGAGATCGAGGGACAGCGTGCGTCGACCGACGCGGTGCTGCGCGACGTCCGCGCCGCGGTGCCCGGCATGAACGTGATGACGGTGGCGTTTCCCGGCACGCCGTTCGCTACCCCGTCGCACGTCGCGATCTTTCTCACCGGCAACACGCCGATCACCAGCCGCATCCTCAAACCGGCGCTCGCCGACGCGTCGACCGGGCAGGTGGTCTCGGTCCGCGACATGCCGTGGTATGCGACCGCGCTGTTCATGTCGCAGCCGCTGCATTTCGGCGACTATGGCGGGCTGCCGCTGAAAATCATCTGGGCGCTGCTCGACGCCGCGACCATCGTCGTGCTGATCAGCGGTCTGTATCTGTGGTGGGCGAAGCGTCCGCGCCGCGGCGGTGCTGTGGAAGCCGAAAGCTCCGCATCATGAGTGCGCTGCGACGACAATGGCTGTGGCCGATCGCGTTGGCGGCTTCGACCCTGATCGGACTGCTGGCGGCGCTGATCGGAGAGGGCGGCGTTTGGCGCAGCTTGTGTTGGGTGGCGCTTGGTTTGCCGTTGGCGACCATCGCAGTCTGTCTGTTGCGCCTCCGCAACCTCCCGCCGTCGGCGCGGCAGGATCCGATCGACCGCCTCTGATGATCGCGCCGGGCGGCGGTGGTCAGGTCTCCACCGGCACCGTCGCCTTGGGCTGCGGCGTGACTTCTTCGATGGTCTCGCGGATCGAATCGATCGCGCGTTCGGCGGCGCGGGCGCCGTGGGCGATGATCTCGTCGGCGCGGTGGAAGTCGAACCAGCCGATCCGGCCGACCCTCGGGGAGATCAACAGGTCGGGCGGGTCGCCGGCGAGCCGCGCCCGAGTGATGCGGTCCTGCATGATGTTGAAGGCGTCGGTCATCACCTTGGAGATGCCGGGGCGTTCCGGATTGCCGAACAGTTCCTGTTTGACGAACCGCTCCGGAGAGAAGAACCGGGTGAAGCCGCGCTTCTGCACCGGCGGCTCCTCGGGTTCCGGTGCGACGACAGCGGCTGCCGCCGCGCCGTGCGAGAAGATCGTGGTGCCGTGGCCGAACACGTCGCTGGAGACGTTGGCGGCGATCACGATCTCGGCGCCGAGCGCGCGCGCCGCCGACACCGGCACCGGATTGACCAGCGCGCCATCGACCAGCCAGCGGTCGCCGATCAGCACCGGCGAGAAGATGCCGGGCAGGGCGTAGGACGCCCGCACCGCGTCGACGATCCGGCCGTGGGTCAGCCAGATCTCGTGGCCTGTCGCGACCTCGGTGGCGACGCTGGCGAATTTCTGCGTCAGATCCTGGATCAGGATCGGCCCGAGCGTGGCGTCGAGCTGCGCCGCGAGCTTGCTGCCGCCGATCAGGCCGGAGCCGTTGAGCCGGATATCGAGATAGCCGAAAATGTTGCGCGGTTGCAGCCGGCGCGCCCATTCCTCCAGCGTGTCGAGATGACCTGCGACATAGGCGCCGCCGACCACTGCGCCGATCGAGGTGCCGACCACCACGTCGGGCGTGATGCCGTTCGCCAGCAGCGTGCGCAGGATGCCGATATGCGCGAAGCCGCGCGCCGCGCCGCCGCCGAGCGCCAGCCCGATCACCGGCCGGCGGATGCTGTCGAGGCCGACCTTGTCCGGTGCCGGCGCGTTGCCTTGCCCACGTCCGATCAGGTTTTCCAGCATGGTTGCCTCCTCGACTCGTCGCCCGGTGTGGACCAGGCCGCCCCGGCTCGCGACTCGCGTTGCCGGATCGTGTCATATCGCTTCAAATGCATGAATAATGCTTGAGGCAGCCGGGACTAGGGGAAAATCGTGACGCAATCACGAACAGCACGCATGTACCGCTGGGGTGGCGGCCGCTGCGACAGGGCGCGGGACCGGCTTGAATTTGCCGCGTTTTCGGTGAAAACCATCGCCATGATCTTCAGGGGTAATATCGTCGGGGGGCGGCGCCGGATTGTCGCACAGTGGGCGTTCGTCGCAGTGTGCGCGCTGGCGCTGACGCAACCGGCTGCGGCGCAGTTTTTCAGCGATCGGCCGCCGCCCGTTCCGCCGGCCTCTGTGCCGGAGCCGCCGGCCGGCGCAGCGATCAGTTTGGCGCCGCAATCCGGCGCGGCTGCGGCCCCGAGCCTGCCGGCGCCGCTGACCCAGCCCCCCGTCGGTGCGGTGGCGCCACCGTCGATGTCGCCGTTGCCGCCGATCGCCGCGCCGGCGCCGCCCCAAGGCGTCCTCGCCTTGACGGCGCGCTACGGCAAGGACCAGCCGGTGATCAACAGCGGTCTGATATGGCGGGTGTACTCGGATCGCCCCGACGACAGCGGTGCCATCAAGCTAATCCGGGAGGATCACGGCGCTACTCCGAGCATTCCGCTGCCGCCCGGCAACTACGTCGTGCATGTCGCGCTCGGTCTGGTCAGCGCGGTGCGGCCGGTGACGGTCAAGGCCGATACCGAGCGCGAGAATTTCGTGCTCCCTGCCGGTGGCCTGCGGATCGAAGGCAAGGTCGGCAGTTCGCGAATTCCCGCCAACCAGATTTCCTTCTCGATCTACAAGGGCAGCCAGTTCGACAACGCGCAGCGGGCGCCGCTGTTGCCGGGGGTCGCCGCCGGTGACGTCGCTCTGGTGCCGGAAGGCACTTACTACATCGTCTCCAATTACGGCGACGCCAATTCGGTGGTGCGATCCGACATTCGCGTCCAGACCGGCAAACTCACCGACGTCACGATCACGCACCGCGCCGCGGTGATCACCCTCAAGCTGGTCAGCGAGAAGGGCGGCGAAGCGCTCGCCAACACCTCGTGGTCGGTGCTGACGCCGGGCGGCGACGTCATCAAGGAATCGATCGGCGCATTCCCGCGTGTCGTGCTGTCCGAGGGCGAGTATCGCGCCATCGCCAAGAATGAAGGCAAGGTGTTCGAGCGCGGGTTCAATGTGGTCAATGGCGTCGACGGCGAAGTCGAAGTGCTGGCGCGCTGAATCACGTATCGGCGCGGCTTCGCATTGATCGCTTCGCGCGATTTCCGCGCCGTCACAATGGTGAACGCGAAGTAACCATCGCGCGACTTAAAACCTTCATATTCAGTGGTTTGTCCCCCGCTGGGCGATACGTTTACATCGTCTTAATCGGGAATAGTTCGACTGCGCGCCGCACTTCTCATGCGCGGGGCGCTTCTCGTGTCGGCTACCGTCACTCAACTTTCCGAAAATTCGACCAGTCAGCTTGCTGCAGACTTAACCGTGCTGCAGCGCAAGTGGCACGCGGCGATTCAGCCCGGACAGTCGCTGCCGAGCTACGAAGAGGTAATGCTGGGGAGTTTGGGGCGGCTGGCTGATCATCTGGTGCTGCTGGAGATCGACGGCGAGACGCCGGAGGTGTCGCGCACCGGCCGCTACGCCCAGCAATGGCTCGGCGACGAGCGCTGGGATATTCCGCTGGATGCGCTGTCGCCGGATTGCGGCACCGCGCTGGCGCAAGCCGCCTCGGGCGCGCTGCAGAACAAGCGGCCGCATCTCGGTACCGCGCATTGCGTCCGCGACGGCATCGTGCAGCGCTACACCCTGCTGGCGCTGCCGACCGCCTCGCGCTGGGGCGGTACCCTGGTCGGCGTCTACGTCAATGAAGAGCGCCATCGCTACAACCTGCTCGACGCGATCTTCTCCTCGACCGACGACGGCATTGTCGCCCTGACGGCGATCCGCGGCCCCGACCGCCGGCCGTTCGACTTTCAGATCGTCCATGTCAACCAGGGCGCCTCGCAATTGCTGCGGCATTCGGTGGCCGAGCTGCACTGGAGCCGGCTGTCGGTCGGACATCATCTGCTGTGCACACCAGACGTCGCCGGGCGGCTGATCGAGCTGGTCGATTCCGATGCGAGCATCACCTTCGCGGTCGACAGCGGCGACCGCAATCTCAGCCTCAGCGCCACCGCGTTCGGCGACGTGATCTCGGTGACGATCTCCGACGTCACCTCGCTGAAAAAGCGCGAGGAGTCGTTCCGGCTGCTGTTCGACGGCAACCCGATGCCGATGTGGGTGTTCGACGCCCAGACCTTCGAATTCCTCAGCGTCAACGACGCCGCGGTGGCGCATTACGGCTATCCGCGCGACCAGTTCCTGCGGATGTCGCTGCGCGAGATCTGGCCGCGCGAGGAGTGGATCGCGCACGGCCAGACCCTGCTGGAGATGCGCGACAGCTATCAGTCCGAGGGCAATTGGCGTCACATCAAGGCCGACGGCTCCGAGATTCACGTGCTGACCTTCGGCCGCCGCGTGGTGTTCGACGGCCGCGACGGCTTCCTGGTGGCGGTGGTCGACGTCACCGAGCGCCGCAAGGCGGAGGCCAAGATCGCCCACATGGCGCATCACGACGGGCTTACCAATCTGCCGAACCGCGCGCTGTATCAGCAGCGGCTGGAGCAGGCGCTGGCGCAGGCCCGCGGCAGCGGCACGATGGTCGCGGTGATGTGCGTCGACCTCGATCTGTTCAAGAACGTCAACGACTCGTTCGGCCATCCGATGGGCGACCGCCTGCTGCAATGCGTCGCCGAACGGCTGCGGCAGCAGATCGGGGACGGCGATCTGGTGGCGCGGCTCGGCGGCGACGAATTCGCCATCGTGCTGACCTCGCTGGCGACGCCGAACGAAGCCAGCAATCTGGCGGCGCGGCTGATCGAGATCCTGAGCGCGCCCTACGACATGGACGGGCTCGAAGTGGTGATCGGCGCCTCGATCGGCATCGCCCTGGCGCCGTCCGACGGCGACGAGTGCGAGGCGCTGTCGCGCAACGCCGACATGGCGCTGTACCGCGCCAAGGCGGCCGGCGGCGGCTGCCACCATTTCTTCGAGAAGGAGATGGACCGCCAGGCCCAGATCCGCCGCGACATGGAGCTCGATCTGCGGCAGGCGTTCGCGCGCGGCGAGTTCGAACTGCACTATCAGCCGCTGATCGATCTGGCAGAGGACCGGATCGGCGGCTTCGAGACGCTGCTGCGTTGGCGTCATCCCGAGCGTGGCATGATCTCGCCGTCCGACTTCATTCCGGTGGCCGAGGACATCGGCCTGATCGTCGGTCTCGGCGAATGGGTGCTGCGGCAGGCGTGTCTGGAAGCCGCATCCTGGCCGTCGGACGTCAAGGTCGCGGTCAATCTGTCGCCGGTGCAATTCCGCAGCCGCAACCTGGTGCAGGTTGTGATCTCGGCGCTGGCGCAATCGAGCCTGGTGCCGCACCGGCTCGAGCTGGAGATCACCGAGTCGCTGTTTCTCGCCGACAGCGAGGCGAACCTTGCGACCCTGCATCAGCTCCGCAGCCTCGGGGTGCGGATCTCGATGGACGACTTCGGCACCGGCTACTCGTCGCTGAGCTATCTACGCAGCTTCCCGTTCGACAAGATCAAGATCGACCGCTCGTTCGTGAAGGATCTGACGCAGCGACCGGACTGCCTTGCGATCGTGCGTGCGATCGCCGGGCTCGGCCGCAGCCTCGACATCACCACGCTGGCCGAAGGCGTCGAGAGCGTCGAACAGCTCGACGCGCTCCGCGCCGAGGGCTGCCACGAGGTGCAGGGATTCCTGTTCAGCCCGGCCCGGCCGGCCTCGGAGATTTGCGGGCTGCTGACGCGGTTCGGGCGGCAGGCGTCGCAGGCGGCGTGACCAAAGCCCGACCAATGTCCGGGGGGTGAGTTTCCGACTCAGTGCTAAGCTGCCGCAGGGCCACTAACAACTTCGGTCCTGGAGCGCGCGCCATGTGCATCGCCTGCAATCCTGCATTCCAGTTCGCATTCCGCTCACTGTCGCTGCCGTCGCGCCGCACGGTGCTGAAGGGGGCGGCCGCGTTGAGCGCGAGCGTCCCGTTCGTGGCCGAAGCGGTGGTATCCAAGTCGGCGAAAGCCGATGGTGGTATCAACGCGCGGCTGGCGAGCGCGCTCGGTGGCGAGCAGATCGCCAGCGCCGCGGCACCGATGACGATCTTCACCGCCAGGAAGTTCATCACCATGGAGCGTGGCGCGCCGGAGGCGACCGCAGTCGCCGTCGCGGGCAAGCGGATCGTTGCGGTCGGCTCGCTCGATCAGGTCATGGAGGCGCTCGGCGACCGTTCCTTCACGGTGGACGAGACCTTCGCGGCCAAGATCGTGACGCCGGGACTGATCGACCAGCATCTGCACCCGGTGCTCGGCGCACTGACCCTGGCGGTCGAGGTGATCGCGCCGGAGGATTGGGTGCTGCCGGGCGGCACCCACAAGGCGGCCGGCAGCGCCGACGCTTACCAGGCGCGGCTGAAGGCGGCCGACGCCAAGCTGACCAAGCCCGACGCTTGGCTGTTGACCTGGGGCTATCACGCGCTGTGGCACGGCAAGCTCGACCGCGCCGCGCTCGACGCCATCAACCCGACCCGGCCGATCGCGGTGTGGCATCGCTCCTGCCACGAATTCTATCTGAACACCCCGGCGCTGACGGCGCTTGGCATCACCGAGGCGATGACGCTGAACCAGGGGCAGGCAAGCGAGCAGTCGAACTGGCGTGAGGGGCATTTCTGGGAGGGCGGCCTCAACCTGATGATGACGCCGATGATGAAGGTGCTGGCGACGCCGGAGCGGCTCGCCTTCGGGCTGAAGCAGATGGTGAGCTATCTGCACGCCAACGGCGTCACCGCCTATATGGAGCCGGGCGCGCTCTACACCCCGGACATGTGGAAGCTGTACGAGCAGATCCTCGGTGCCCCCGACACCCCGATGTACTCCACCTTCATCGCCGACGGCCGCGGCATCGTCGACCGCGTCGGGCTCGACGGCGCGCTCGATGCGGTCGAAGCGCAGATCGCGGTGGCGCCCGAAGCGCCGGGCCGCAAGCTGATGTTCTTCCCCGGCCAGATCAAGCTGTTCGCCGACGGCGCCATCATCTCGCAGTTGATGCAGATGAAGGACGGCTATCTCGACGGTCATCAGGGCGAGTGGATCATTCCGCCGGACGAACTGGAGCGCCGCGCCCGGCTGTTCTGGAACGCCGGCTATCAGATCCACACCCACGTCAACGGCGATCTCGGCCTTGAGAAGCTGCTCGACATCCTGGAGAAGCTGAACACCGAGCATCCGCGCGCCGATCATCGCAGCGTGATCGTGCACTTCGCCAATTCGACCGAGGATCAGGTCGCACGGATCAAGCGGCTCGGCGCGCTGGTCAGCGCCAATCCGTACTATACGACAGGCTTCGCCGATAAATACAGCGCGGTGGGGTTGGGGCCCGAGCGTGCCGACGCGATGGTGCGGGCCAAATCGGTGCTCGATCAGGGCGTGCCGCTGTCCTATCACTCCGATCTGCCGATGGCACCGAGCGCGCCGCTGTATCTGGCGTGGTGCGGCGTCAACCGGATCACCTCGTCCGGCCGCGTAGCAGGTCCGGAGCAGCGCGTCTCGGTCGATGCGGCGCTGCGCGCGATCACCATCGAGGCGGCGTATTCCTGGCGCCACGAGGACCACCTCGGCAGCATCGCGCCGGGCAAGATCGCCAACTTCACGGTGCTCGAGCAGGATCCTTATGCGGTGCCGCCGGAGCGGCTCAAGGATGTGCCGATCTGGGGGACGGTGTTCGAAGGGCAGGTGTTCCCGGTCGGCCGCGCTTAGCGCGCGGGACGGCTGCGGTGCGCCGTGAGCGGACCGCAGCCGGAAGCTCGAACGCGCCTAGAACCGCGTGACGATCGCGCTCAGTTCCGGCCGCGGCCGGTCTTCGATATCTTTCGGCCGGGTGCCGATGTGGATGAAGCCGGCGAGCTTCTCGTCGCCGCGCAGCCCGAGCCCGCTCAGCACTTCGGGATCGAACGCGATCCAGCCGGTCAGCCAGTTGGCGCCGTAGCCGAGCGCGGTCGCGGCCGAGACGATGTTCATGCAGCTCGCGCCGGCCGACAATTCCTGTTCCCACACCGGCACCTTGGGATGCGGCTTGGGCGACGACACCACCGCGATCACCAGCGGCGCTTCGCACAGCCGCGCTTTTTCGGCGGCGATCTCGGCGGCGGTCGCTTCGGGATGCTTGCGCGCGAACACGTCGGCGATCACTTCGCCGGCTCGGACGCGGGCGTCGCCTTCGAACACGATGAACCGCCACGGCGCGATCTTGCCGTGGTCCGGCACGCGGGCGCCGATCGTCAGGATGGTCTCGAGCTCGTCGGGCGAGGGGCCGGGGCCGGTCATCTCGCGCGGCTTCACCGAGCGGCGGGTCTTGAAGAATTCGATCGGGTCGGAAATGGCTGCTCTCCATCTGCTCCAGCCTGCGGCCGCGGCAGCGATCCGCGGGCGCAGGCTTCGGCCGGCAATCTATCGCATGTCGGCGCAAGGTTCGATCAGAACCGTACCAATCCCGCGGCTCGACCATCGCGCTTGGCGATAGGAAAAGCTTGCCGCCGCCGGCAATTGCCGCCGCGATGCGCGCAACGACCGCCGCGCGATCGTGTTGATCGGACAAGACTTCTTCGTGGCGCGAAGTTTGCAACCCCACCACCGCTCGGACCAATTTGGAGTGGGGGCGCATCATGAATATCACCGACCGACACGGCCACGTGCTGACGCCGTATATGCACGTGACCAAGGCGGATTCGGAGAAGTCCACCAACAAGAACGGGCTCGCTTTCGAAGGCGACGTCTACAGCTTCGCGGACCTGATGAAGGCGCATCCGGAAGCGGTGCGTAAAGTCACCTCCGCCGAGGTCGACGAGATCGCGCGCGTCTGGCTGCAGCAGCAGGAGACGGCGCCGCGCGGCGGCTCCGACAACGAGCCGGACGACGTCTACGCCACCGTCAAGGTCGGCAATCAGGTGGTGGCGAAGCTGTACAATGGCGGCATCGCCGAGATGAGCAACGCCACCGCGTCCGCGGTCAGCGGTCTCGACGAGCCGTCCCTGGTTGGCCCGGCCCTGGCGCAATGGCGGGCGGAGACCTACGCTAGGCTGCTCGGCGGCAAGGTCGAGATCGCCGATACCGCCAAGGCGCAAAGCGAATGGACGCCGCGCTCCGGCACCGCGCCGCAATACAGCCGCGCCGAACTCGATGCGGCGATCGCCGCGATGCAGAAGGGCGTCGCTCAATCCCCCGGCGTCGACCGTAGCGTGTGAACTGGTCCCGACTTGCGCGAGGACGTCGGGACGCATCGCGATTACGATGCGATCGACGCACAAACCGTTTGAGGTCGCCATGGACATAGCTCCGATCAAGTCACAGCGCGATTATCGCCGTGCCCTCAAGCAGATCGAGGAGCTGATGAATGCGCGGCGGAATACGCCGGAGGGCGATCGGCTGGACGTGCTGGTGACCTTGGTGGAAGCTTGGGAGCGCAAGCACTACCTGCTCGATCTGCCCGATCCGGTCGAAGCGATCCGCTACACATGGAGCAGAACGATCTGCAGCCCCGCGACCTGATCCCGTTCATCGGCAGTCGCAATCGGGTGCACGAGGTGCTCAATCGCAAGCGCGATCTGACCTTGCCGATGATCCGGAAATTGCATCAGGGGCTCGGCATCCCAGCCGAGTCCCTGATCAAGAGCGTAGGCGAGCCGGCCTGACGCCGCCGCGCGCCGGTTACTCGGCCGCGACCGCGGGTGTCATCCCGCGCATCCGCCGCACGTCCGGCGGGGTCGCCTCGTCCACCAGCGCGGCGATTGCCTCGTCGGTGGGCATCACCTTCTGGCCGTCGCTGCCGAGGCGGCGGACCGAGACCGAGTGGGTCTCGGCTTCCTTCTTGCCGACCACCAGCAGGGCAGGCACCTTGGCGAGCGAATGCTCGCGCACCTTGAAGTTGATCTTCTCGTTGCGCAGATCGATGTCGGCGCGCAGGCCGGCCTTGCGCAGCGCCGCCAGTACCTTCTTGGCGTATTCATCGCCTTCGGACGTAATCGTGGTCACCACGACCTGCACCGGCGCCAGCCACAGCGGGAAGTTGCCGGCGTAGTGCTCGATCAGGATGCCGGTGAAGCGCTCCATCGAGCCGCAGATCGCGCGGTGCACCATCACCGGCGCCTTCTTGGCGCCGTCGGCGTCGATGTAGAACGCGCCGAACCGTTCCGGCAGGTTGAAGTCGACCTGGGTGGTGCCGCATTGCCAGTCGCGGCCGATCGCGTCGCGCAGCACGTACTCGAACTTCGGCCCGTAGAACGCGCCTTCGCCCGGATTGATCTCGGTCTTGATGCGGTTGCCGCCCTTGGCCTTGATCTCGCTCAGCACCGTGGCCATCACCCGCTCGGCGTGATCCCACATCTCGTCGGTGCCGACACGCTTGTCGGGGCGGGTCGAGAGCTTGACCGTCAGTTCGCCTTCGAAGCCGAAGTCCGAATAGGTCGACAGGATCAGATCGTTGATCTTGATGCACTCCTCGGCGAGCTGCGCCTCGGTGCAGAACACGTGCGCGTCGTCCTGGGTGAAGCCGCGCACCCGCATCAGCCCGTGCATGGCGCCTGATGGCTCGTAGCGATGCACGACGCCGAACTCGGCCATCCGCAACGGCAGGTCGCGGTAGCTTTTTAGGCCGTGCTTGAAGATCTGGACGTGGCCCGGGCAGTTCATCGGCTTCAGCGCGAACCAGCGCTTATCCTCGGCGTCCTCGCCGGCCGACTGCGCCGCGAACATATTCTCGCGGTACCATTCCCAGTGCCCCGAGGTCTCCCACAGCACCTTGTCGAGGATCTGCGGCGCGTTGACCTCGTCGTAGTCGCCGGCGAGACGGCGGCGCATATAGCCGACCAGCGACTGGAACAGGCTCCAGCCCTTGGCGTGCCAGAACACCACGCCCGGACCTTCTTCCTGGAAGTGGAACAGGTCGAGTTCACGGCCGAGCTTGCGATGGTCGCGCTTCTCGGCTTCCTCGATCTGATGCAGGTAGGCGTCGAGATCTTCCTGCTTGGCCCAGGCAGTGCCGTAGATCCGGGTCAGCATCGGGTTGTTGCTGTCGCCCCGCCAATACGCACCGGCCACCTTCATCAGCTTGAAGGCGGTGCCGATCTTGCCGGTCGAGGTCATGTGCGGACCGCGGCACAGATCGAACCACTCGCCCTGCTTGTAGATCTTGATGGTCTGGTCTTCGGGGATGGCGTCGACCAGCTCGACCTTGAACGCCTCGCCGTTGTCGGCGAACACCTTCTTGGCTTCGTCGCGGGTCCAGACTTCCTTGGTGAACGGTTTGTCGCGCGCGATGATCTCGCGCATCTTCTTCTCGATCGCCGCGAAGTCTTCCGGCGTGAACGGCTCGTTGCGGAAGAAGTCGTAGTAGAAGCCGTTCTCGATCACCGGGCCGATCGTGACCTGGGTGCCCGGCCACAGACTCTGCACCGCTTCGGCGAGCACGTGGGCGCAATCATGCCGGATCAGTTCCAGCGCGCGGCCGTCGTCGCGGGCGACGAAGTCGATGGCGGTGTTGTCTTCGATCGGATCGGCGAGGTCGGTCAGCGTGCCGTTCAGCGCCATCGCGACGGTGCGCTTGGCGAGCGAGGGCGAAATGCCCTTGGCGATGTCGAGCCCGGTGGTGCCGCGCGGATATTCGCGGGTCTTGCCGTCGGGGAAGGTGATGGTGATCTGGTCCATGGGGGCTACCGGCTTGAGGTTGGAGAGGGTGTACTGGAAGCCGGAGGTGGACGCGGAAGGCTTGTCGCCCGAAGTCTTGTCGGTCATCGGAAGGCTCCTCTGGCTCACTCCTGCGTACGAGCGCAGGTAAGCGGAAAGGGGCTGTATAGCAGGGGAATCGGACGATTCAAGGAAGCCGAACCCTGCGGCGGCGCGCATTTCGCCCTGCTGGTGTCGCAGCGCATGCCCGGCCCTGCAGAATTTTAATGCATCTGCATGGAAACGCTGCTAGCCTTCCGAGGTGTCCCGCTCGTTCGCCCCCACCGCGCTGATGCTCGGCAATTTCGTCACCGGAACCTCGGTTCTGGCGCCTGCCGGCATGTTGCCCGATCTGGCGGCCGGGCTCGGGGTGACGATCCGCGACGCCGGGCTGCTGATCACCTTCGGGGCGATCGTGCTGTGCATCGGATCGCCGCTCACCGCCTGGCTGACCAGCCGGATCGATCGCCGGCTGCTGCTGACGACGACGCTGGCAGTGCTGGCGCTCGGCAATCTCGCCTCCGCCTTTGCGCCGAACTATGCCGTGCTGCTGGTGCTGCGGCTGGCGATGCTGTCGGTCGGCGCGCTGTACACGCCGCAGGCCGCCGGCGCGGTGGCGCTGATCGTGCCGCCGGAAAGGCGCGGCGGCACCATGGCCTATGTGTTTCTCGGCTGGTCGTTGGCGGTGGCGCTCGGCGTGCCGCTGGTCACCTTCGCGGCCGATCATGCCGGCTGGCGTGGCGCCTATCTCATCGTCGGCGGCATCGGGCTGATCAGCTTCGTCCTGTTGTGGCTGCGGCTGCCGGGTGGTCTGACTGCGGCGCCGGTGAGCCTGCGCACCTGGGCCGCGGTGGGGCGCAACCGCCGCATCCTGACGCTGCTCGGGGTGTCGTCGCTGCAAACCTCCGGGCAGTTCGTGGTGTTCACCTTTTTCGGCCCGCTGCTCACCGGGCTGACCGGCGCCGGGCCGCGCGAGATCGCGCTGGTGTTTGCGATCTACGGCGTCTGCGGCTTCGTCGGCAACGTCATTGCCAGCCGCATCGTCGACGGCTGGGGCGCGTATCGCACCTCGGCGCTGTTCACCTCGCTGATGCTGGCCGGTATTCTCGGCTGGACGTTCGGGGCCGGGCATTTCGCGGTGATGGCCGCTGCGGTGGCGGTGTGGGGTCTCGGCTTTGCGGCGTCGAACTCGATGCAGCAGGTTCGGCTGGTCACGGCCGATCCGACGCTCGCCGGCGCGACGGTGTCGCTGAACACATCGGTGCTGTATGTCGGCCAGGCGATCGGCTCGGCGATCGGCGGCGCGCTGTTCGCGGCCGGGCTGCTGCACGTCAACGGCTACGTCTCCTCCGCGGTGCTGGGTCTGGCGCTGTGCATGGTGGTGGCCGCGACCCGCGACCGCAGCGCTTGAGCGCGCCGCAGCCGCATCGCGCCGCGCTGCGACGTCTTACATAGTTGATCACGCCCAGCAGCAGGCGCGTGCCGATCAGCACCGGCGCGTGGGTCGGCGAGATGTGCGGCGGGATCAGCACCGCGATCGCGGTGAAAGCGAGGCAGGTGTGCAGCGCCAGCCGGCGGCGCAGCGACAAGGCAGGGGTAGGCGAGGCATCGATCGAACGGACGGCCATGGGAGTCTCCAGGCTGATCCGCGATCGGCGGCGTCATCAGCGCACGCCGACCGCGATGGATCGGGACGTGCGTTGATTGACGTTGAACGCTTACGGCCGGCGCTGCCGGCGGCAGACCACGGGGCGTGCGCCCCGTCGGAAGTATCAGCCGAGCCGCATCGACAGCTCGACATCGGCGGCGAACGACACCGACAGATAACCGTTCGCCGGATCGCGCACCCGAGCCAGATAGTCCGGGCAGTGATCGGCGTTGTCGGCGACGATCAGCGCGCCGGGCGACAGCCGGCTTTCGATCAGGTCGAGAATATCCGCATACAGCGCTTTGGCACCGTCGAGCAGCACGAGATCGATGCGGTCGGGTATATCCTTGCTGAGCGTCTGCAGCGCATCGCCTTCGCGGAATTCGACCAGATCGGCGAGATCGCCGGCTTCGAGATTGGCCTCGGCGCGGACCAGCTTGGTGTGCTCAAACTCGGTGGTGATCAGCCGGCCGCCGCCATTGTCGCGCAGCGCCGCGGCCAGATGCAGCGTCGAAATGCCGAACGAGGTGCCGAACTCGACGATGCTCTGGGCGCGGCAGCCTCGTGCCAGTATGTAGAGCAGCACGCCGGTCTCAGGCGACACCGCGAGGGCGTAGTCTTTCAGCCGGCCGTACAGCGTCGCGTAGTCGGTCTTGCTGCGCATCAACTGCATCGTGTCGGGTGCAAGCTGGTCGGGCTGCGGCTGCGGCTGCGCGGCGTCGGCTTCGTCGAACAAACGCGTCAGCAGCGGGGCCAGCGGTGAGGTGGTGAGGGTGGTCATTGCGAACTCCAAAGGGGAGTGATCAGCGCGATGTTGCGCGTCCACAGAAATACGAATAAATATTCGCATTCGCTAATCGCATTCCCCGAGGCGCCGATGGCCGAACGCCGAAGTGGCTCAATTTCCTCGCGAAAACAGCCGCAGCAGGCGCGCTCGACCGAGCTGGTCGCGGCCATTCTGGAAGCGGCTGTTCAGGTTTTGGCGAAGGAGGGCGCGCAGCGCTTCACCACCGCGCGGGTCGCCGACAAGGCCGGGGTCAGTGTCGGCTCGCTGTATCAGTACTTCCCCAACAAGGCCGCGATCCTGTTCCGGCTGCAGAGCGACGAGTGGCGGC
>NZ_QPFS01000007.1:0-71990 GCF_010906995.1 Rhodopseudomonas sp. WA056
CCCGGTCGAACCCCCCCCCCTCCCCGTCCCAGACCGGATCGTGCGCGGCCAGCCTCCCCCAAGGCTGGCCGCACCCCGTTTGAAGCCTCAGAAATTCCGATTTCGTTGGGACTTTCGATACTGACACGTCGCTATCGCGCTGAATCTATCGCGAACGCGCGGGCCGAGGCGCGGAAAATCCGTGGAATTTATTCCCCAATCGTTCGCACCTGATTGACGACGCATTCGAGGCTGAGGCCCGGCTTGATAAGGCGATCAGCATCCGATGGGCCGGTCCGATGACAGGCTACGAAAAGCCCTCCCCCCTCGGACTACGGCTTATGGCAGGCCTTTCCAGGGGGTGGCGCCACTGGCCGATGGCGCGACCACACTCAGCCGCCCGCTGTGCCCCACGTCGCTGCGTGCGAGGAATGGCGTCGGGTCGATCTGCTGCCGAGGCCAGACAAAAAATCACCCGAAGGGGAGCGCTGATCAGCGACGAACTACCAGCTTTGGAGAATTGAGCAACGTCATCCAAACGAGATTGTAACTCCGTTGTTAGAGGCCTGCTTACGAACCACGTCAGGACTCACGCGAAGCTCATCGGCCAACTCTCGTATATCGGATTGAGTGAACTTGCTTTTCTTCCCACGGAAACGCGATCGAATCAGCGCCTTTGGCGCCGTTAATTCCGCTGCAAACGCGCGGTTTGCCTGCTGATCCCTCGTGACAGCAGATGTAAGAAGTCTACTCTCCGTTGGGGTCTCGGAAGACCAAGCGGAAAATACCGCTCGCGCTGCAGCGAAGCGCCTCTTCGCTTCTGTTTGCTGCAGCAAGGCAACCTTCATCTCATTTTCAAATCGAACAACTGCTCCGGTAACTGCAACATCATCGTTACGTTGAACCGATTTAGTCTGGAGCGTCGTGTCGATTTCCAGCATATCAAATATCCGACTGGCAGCGTTCGGATCAGTATCGCTGATCCCCAGTCTCTTTCGCAGGATTTCTGCCGCCTGAAGTCCTCGCCGGAACGCCGGAACTGCGTAGTTATCCTGGGGAACGGAAATAGCTTCGATCGGCGACAATGTAGACTTCTCAACCGTCCTCGTGAGAGCAACAGCATCTTCCGCAACCTTAGAAACAGAAACGAAGTCGTTTTCCGACGAAGCCAAACACAGGTCCATAAGCAGGCGCTCGCCAAGCGCAACTTCGAGTCGCTCTAACAGTTTGGCGAACCCATCGTCGACATCGTATGGAGACATACCTAGTGCTCCGACGAAGCGACAGAAATTCAGCTCATCATCTTTTGTTTCAGTTATGAGCGACCAAGTATCTTGTAGCCAAGTTTCGGAAACGCGACGATCGTTCAACCGGTCGACGACCGACTGCACGAACTGCCTCAACTCGGACTCGACCTTTTCTCTCGGCGCTGTTGCGCGTGCGGAATTGCAGAAACGAACATCAGAGAATCTTGGATCTCGCGCTCTCGCCGAAATCTGTAGTGTCCCTCCCGACGCCACAAATTCCAACCGTGGCAGGGAGAATCCATGCTGAGCAGTTAGCAACGAATGACGCGACAGGAACTCGTCGTCATCGGCTTCTTCTTCGTTCTTTCGCGGCTCCCATAAAATGGGCCACCAGTTATCGGCAATCCACTCTGCGACGAAGTAAGCGGGGATTTGGACCGCCTTGCATTTGTTTCGTAGCGGACCGCCAAATTTGTTCATATGCCGAGCAGTAAATTCGGTCACAGCGACGCCGCCCACCTGGATCAGCAGGCTTGCAAGAGTAGCGTCGGATTGGTTCCGCCCCTCTTGGTCGATCCAATCGACTTGCAGCTCAAAATCGCTCATGATCTCATTAGCTCTGGCGGCACGACCTCGCGTACAGAGCGGCGGAGGCAGCAACCTCCAGCTCCTCCGCGCTCACGTTCTTGCGCAACACGCGTTGTTTACCGGGAAAACGAACTTCCCGGCCTTTCGGCCTCCCCATTCCCGACGCCCCACAATGCCGTTTGCAGTCTTTGCAACCATATGTCTCTGTTCTCTGAAAACGCAACCATTCCAGGGAGACGTGTTGAGACCGTCGCCCTGGATGATCTGCGGCTAATCGAACGCGAATAGTGGTCCCACCGCCGAGGGCGTGGAAAAGTCGTGGAAACGTAACTGTTGCCCCGTAACCATTTGATGTTGCTCACGGCTGCGTCGCCTCCCCAAGGCTGGCCGCACCCCGTTAGGGCGTTCCCGAGCGACGTGGAAGCGGTTCGGGGACGCAAGCGCGTCAACCGGATCGCCGTAGCTGCTCGGGGGCGCTCCCGTCAGACCGGGTTTGCGGGCCCCGCCATCCGGGCCCCGACCTTCAGGTCTGGTCGGTCACCCTCTGCATCGCCAGCTTGGTCCGGTGCTTCAACATCTCGAGCTTGGCTTTGACATCGTTCAGCGCTTCGGCATCGAAGTCGCGGAAGATGTATTCGTGCAGAGCTTCCCACCGCGGCGACAGGTGCTCGATCTTGCCCCTGGCCTCGTCCGACAGCGACATCAGCACCACCCGCGCGTCCTCCGTCGAGGGCACCCGATTGAGCAATCCCATTCGCTCGAGAATCTTGGTCTGGGTTGTGACGAAGGTCGAGACCGCGTGGATCTTCTGCGAGACGTCGCCGACCGACACGCCCTTACCCTGATCGAGATCGGCGATCGCCATCAGGATCAGCCATTGCGAGCCGCTGATCCCGAACAGCTTGGCCCACGCCCGCCGCATGTCCTCGAGATTGTTGCTGATCGACACGAAATCCCAGATCACCTGGTAGGACAACCCGAAATCCCGGTGCGCGCAGGTTTGCGGAGGACCGAACGGCTCCTCCACCGGCACCGGCTGGGGCGACGGCGCCGACGACGACGTCTGTGCAGCCGGCTCGCTGTGGTGCTGCTCACTCCTCCGATGCCGCATTCCGCGCCTCCGAATCATCCCCGAAACGTCTTTTGTTGTTTGTCGACTCGGACGAACCCGAAATCGCGGCGCAGCCCAACCTCAGCTATGTATCAAACTCGAGCCGAGACCAAAGCCGACAATTGCCGTCTCAGCCGTACTCCTGTTCGTCGCATCCGTCTCGCCGGCATCGGCCGTTGGCCTGAAAATTCAGCCAATTCAAGCCCATCGCTGCCGCCGACCGAGAACCGGATCGCTGCCGACAAAGTCCGGATGACGGAATTCCGTCATGACAGAATCATGACGGCCTGTTGCCTCAATACCACAGGTCTGTCCGATGACGCGCACTAGCGGTGTTCGATCCTTTCGTTAGCTATTTTTGTTATGTATCTAGTTCCCTGACGGAGGGGGGCAACCTCGAAGTCGTCCCGGCTCAAGCTGTCCAGCGCCTGCGGCAAAGGACAGTCGGGTTCACGGGCGGGCCGTTTCCCGGCGCAAGGCGCCGGTCCGGCATGCCCTTCGAAGGCAAACTTGGAGGTTTACGATGAATTTTGCGAAGAGCCTTATGCTCGGTGGTGCGGCGCTCCTCGTCGCCACCGCTGGCGCACAGGCGGCCGATCTTCCGCTGAAGGCCAAGGCGGTCGAATACGTGAAGGTCTGCTCGCTGTACGGCGCCGGCTTCTACTACATCCCGGGCACCGACACCTGCATCAAGCTCGGCGGCTACATTCGCGCCGAGTACGCGTTCAACGCCGGCGGCATGACGGAAACCCCGTCGTGGAACGGCAACGCCGGTCAGGGCAACCGGCTGTCGAACAACACCATCTACCGTTCGCGCGCCGACGTGAACATCGACACCCGCACCGCGACCGAATACGGCGTGGTCCGCACCTACTTCGACTCGGTGTTCACCTGGACCACCGGCAGCGACACGACTGCCAACGGCAGCCTCGGCGTGTTCTTCGCGTTCGTGCAGTTCGCCGGCTTCACCTTCGGTAAGGCGGTTTCGGCGTTCTCGACCCCGTGGCACGGCGGTCCGGGCAACATCACCTCGAACCTGCTCGGCGGCGACGACACCTCGACCGGTATCAACCAGGTCAGCTACACCGCCGAATTCGGCAACGGCGTGTCGGCCTCGATCAGCCTTGAAGACCAGAGCAGCTATCGCACCGCGTCGGGCGTTTCCAACGTGGTCAACACCACCGGTGGAGCCGCATCCGCCTGGCTGCAGGGCACCGGTAACGGCACCAACTACACTGCCGGCACCAACGTTCCGGACATCGTCGGCAAGATCCGCGTCGACCAGGCCTGGGGCCTGTTCCAGGTGTCGGCCGCGGCCCACCAGATCCGCGCCAGCTACTATACCCCGGCGCTGGAGACCTCGGGTCATCCGAGCGACAAGTGGGGCTTCGCGGTGCTCGCCGCCCTGTCGCTCAAGAATCTGCCGACCGGCGCAGGCGACTCGATCAACCTCGATGCGACCTACGCTGACGGCGCGACCCGTTACGTGATCGGCGGCACCAGCCCGAACGCCTTCGCGATGTACAGCGACAGCAGCGCTGGCGTGTACCAGAGCGTCGGCTTCGGCTCGGCTCCGGACGGCGTGTTCGGCGGCACCAACAACCTGAACGGCACCGGCATCTCCACCGTCAAGGCCTGGGGTATCCGCGGCGCGTTCAACCACAACTGGAACAAGAACTGGGCGACTTCGCTGTTCGGCGCCTACTCGTCGGTCGACTTCGGTGGCACCGGCGGCGCGCTGTACAACGCGGGCCTTGCCGCGGCGGTCCCGGGCTTCGGCACCACCTACACCGGCAACCCGAACTTCAACATCGCGCAGATCGGCACCCGCACTTCGTGGACTCCGGTCAAGAACCTGACGTTCTCGGGCGAAGTGATGTGGATGCGCCTCGACCAGAACTACTCGGGCGTGACTGCCGCCAACGTGCAGCCGACCGGCACCAAGCCGAGCGCTCGCTACGAGTTCAAGGATCAAGACACCGTGGTGGGCGCAATTCGCGTCCAGCGCACCTTCTAAGTCCGAGTAACTTGTAGACCTCCAAGGAACCTCCGGCGATGCCCCGCCGGAGGTTTTCCTTTTTGAGCGCCGCTCTGCGCGTCGAAACTCCTCCGCGCTTTGAAGGGCTGAAACGAGATCGCCGTTTTGGTGGGCGATCGGCAATTCGCCGCAGCTCCGCTGCTGCGCCCCCGGAACGTTTCTCCACCTCGGAACTTGACGTCGCGGAGACCCCGCGATGCGCAAGCTGATCGGCTTCGACGACGACACTTTCGACAAGCTGAAGCGGCTCGGCCGCGATCGGATGGCTAGCCTGCAGGAGCTCGCCGACGAAGCCTTCGCCGATCTTCTGAAGAAGCACGGCGTTCCGATCGACTTGAAGGACGCTCTGCGCAAGAGCGCAGCGGCCGGCTCGCATCGCAAGCATGGAGGAGCAGCCGATGTCACGCGACCCGGATCCGTTCACACGGGGCGAACGCGCAGCGCGCGACAACATTCCCGCCGAAGCTAATCCGTATCACGACGGCAGCGAAGAATACGCGCTGTGGGCGGCCGGCCACGAGCGCATCGCGACGGCGATGGAGGCGAGCGAATCGGAGGGGACTTGAGCGCCGCGACCGCCGCGGCCGATGGACCTCAGCCGATCTTCTTCAAGCCCTTGGCGTAGCGCTGTCCGTTGGCGACGTAGAACCCGGCGCCGGCCAGCATGGCTTGCACCTGCTCGGGCGTCAGCGTCCGCGCGATCTTGGCGGGTGCGCCGAGGATCAGCGAATTTTCGGGAAACGATTTGCCTTCGGTGACCACGGCCCCTGCGCCGACGACGCAGCCGCGTGCCAGCTTGGCGCCGTTCATGACGATCGCGCCCATCCCGATCAGCACGCTGTCTTCGATCGTGCAGCCGTGCAGGATGACGTTATGGCCGATGGTACAACCCTTGCCGACGGTGAGCGGAAAACCCGGATCGGTATGGCAGGTGGTGCCATCCTGGATGTTCGACCCTTCGCCGATCTCGATCCACTCGTTGTCGCCGCGCAACACTGCGCCGAACCACACCGACACCGATCCCCCGAGACGGACCTTGCCGACCACAGCGGCGTTATCGGCCACGAAGTACTTTCCGTCAGCCGGAAGAACCGGCGCCTGCCCGTCGAGTTCATAGATTGCCATCGCTGTCTCCTGTCCCCGCTCTCGTCATCGCAAATGCGAGCGGGACGACGCAATGGTTTTCAGGCGATCAGCCCGACCGCGTGCAGCGCCATCAACACCACGGTTCCGGACATCAGACTCCAGGTGCCCGCGATCACGGTCGCCAGCATCACGAATTCGGCGCGCCGTCGCGCGGTGATGGTGGTGCGCGGCCCGAGCAAGGTGTTGCGCATGATGATGAACGGAGCGGCGAACATCAGGAACGGCACCGCGGCGAAGCTCTGCGTCGCCACGCCTTGCTGCAACATCGTGAAACCTGCCGACCGCTGCGTCAGCGCCTGATAGGCGCAGGTCGCGGCCCCGGCGACGGCGAACCCGATCAGAAGCGAGAACAGGTTATTGAAGGCATCGGGCGACATCGGCGGCCTCCGGCTCGATGGGTGAGGCCCAGATGTCGCAAAATCCCGCGCAGGCCGCCACGACAGCCTTAAGAAAGGGTTAACGCGCGGGCGAAGAAATTGCCGGCGTGCGACGCACAATCCCGTTCGGCTGCGATTCGGCACGTGGCATAGTCCGAAACGATTCGTGTGGGCTCAGACATCTCGCGTCGTCATGACTTTGGTATCGTCGCTTGCCGGCCGCCAGCGCCACAGCCGCGCTTCGCGGACCAGCTCCCGTGTTCCGCTGATGATCGGCGGCGCCATCGGCGCGGCATCGGTCGCGGCTGTCGCCTATCTGCTGTGGCCGACCTGGCATGTGCAGCCCGTCGGCGATCCCGACAGGACACCGGTGACCATCGGCGACACCCTGTTCAACGTCCCCACCAAGGCGTTCAGGGTGAAGTATCAGCGGCGCTCCGGACCGCAGGAGCGGGTCGATCTGGCCTTCCTGTATCCGTCGCTGGCGCCGCCCGAGCACGTCGCGCACAAGACGGCGGAGCAGATCGCCGAATTTCAGCCGATCGATCGCATCTTCGTCTCGATCGCGGCGCATCATGACGCCCTCGCGCCCGACACTCGGCTGCGCACGATCTACCCGCGCTATCTCGCTCCGGTCGCGCCGCAAACCGCGGACGGGCTGACACTGCGCTCGTTCGTCGAGGGCTCGCCCTATGCGAACGAGGATCTGTTCACAGCCGACCAGCCCGAGCTGTCGGCGCGCTGCACCCGCGACCGTCAGACGCCGGGAATGTGTCTCAGCGAAATCCGGGTCGATGGCGCGGACCTCACCTTCCGGTTTCCGCGACAATGGCTGACGCAGTGGCGGGAGGTCGCGCATGCGATCGCGCAGCTCGCCGCGCAGATGCATGTGCGCGGCTGAGGCGACAGATCCGGTCAGTCGACGTCGGCGAGATCGTCTTCCAGAATCGCCATCTGGAACTGGAACGAGCGATCGTCGTCCTCGTCGTCGACGAACAGAACGCCGATGAACTCCTCACCGATGTAAACCTCGGCCGAATCTTCCTTCTTCGGGCGCGGCACCACGCGGATCTTCGGATTGCCGAACACCCGCTTGAGATAGGCATCGAGTTTTCTGACTTCCTGAACGTCCACGGTGATCTCCAATTCAACTGATTAGCGGCCGACGCGGGGCGGACAGCACGCTCATCGCGCGGCCGGGGTCGCCGTCAGTACTTTCTCGCGACCGCTGCCGCAACCCCTCGTCGCGAGTTGCGAACTGCAATCGAGGCGGCCGTTCGGCCGGTCGATCGAGATCCGCGCAAGCGCATTGCGCCGATCAAATTCCGATCGCGTTGAGCATCTGGTCCATGGTGCGCGAGGGCTCGGCGCAGCCGGCCTCGCCCACCACCTTTGCCGGCACGCCGGCAACGGTCATATTATGCGGCACCGGCTTCAACACCACCGAACCGGCGGCGACGCGGGCGCAATAACCGACCTCGATGTTGCCGAGGATCTTGGCGCCGGCGCCGATCATCACCCCGCGGCGGATTTTCGGATGACGATCCTCGTGCTCCTTGCCGGTGCCGCCGAGCGTGACGCCGTGCAGGATCGAGACGTCGTCCTCGATCACCGCTGTCTCGCCGACCACCAGCCCGGTGGCGTGATCGAGGAAAATGCCGCGGCCGATCTTGGCGGCCGGATTGATATCAGTCTGGAACACCGCGGAGGCTCGGCTCTGCAGATACAGCGCGAAATCCTTGCGGCCCTTGGCGTTCAGCCAATGCGCCAGACGATGGGTCTGGATCGCGTGGAAACCCTTGTAGTAAAGCAGCGGATCGATGAAGCGCGAAGTCGCCGGATCGCGATCGAACACCGCGACCATATCGGCGCGAAACGCGTTGCCGAGGTCCGGCTGGTCGCGCAGCGCATCTTCGAAAGTCTGACGGATCAGATCTCCCGACAGCGCCGAATGATCCAGCCGCTCGGCGACGCGATGCACGACCGCGTCTTCCAGCCGGTCGTGGTGCAGCACAGTGGCGAAAATAAACGACGCCAGTTCCGGCTCGCGCCGGACGATGTCCTCGGCTTCGGCGCGGACCCGTTCCCATATCGGATCGAGCGCCGTGACCGTCGCACTTTGCGGATTGATCTGATGCATCACCATGCGGGGCTCTCTCGATCGGGTCGTTGTCAAACTATAGCACGGCAGGCGCCGCGCTGTCGCGGCGCATGGCGGGCGCCGTCCGACGCCCGCTCCCAAAATGTTAACCCATTGACGTCCCCCGACATTCGGCAGCCCAGCCGAAACCACGGGCAACCATGGACATTTCAACGTGGGCTGCTGCCGGGATGGAATCAAGAGCCCGACGTCCGTCGCGGCGGCCGACATCGGCGGCGCATCACGGCCGCCGCGCGAGAAAGTCCACCACCCCTTCCTTGTACACCCGGTCGCCGACCGCACGCATGTGATCGCGGCGCGGGATGTCGAGCACCTCGGCGCCCGGAATGATCGCCCCGAGCGCGTGCGCCGAACCGGCGACGTCGTCGGTGGTGCCGACCGCGATCAGCACCGGCACGGCGATCTGCGCCGCCTGCTCGCGTGTCATCAGCCGCCGCGAGCCGCGCATGCAGGCGGCGAGCGCACGTCGGTCGGAGCGCGTCTGCTCGGCGAAGACACGGAAGGTGCGGCCCATCGGGTCGACGACATCGTCGAGAGATTGCGCTTCGAGCGCGGCAGCCACGTTCTCGCCCGGACCGCCGCCTTCGATCAGTCCGAGACCGAGGCCGCCGAGGATCGCCGAGCGCACCCGGTCCGGATGCTCGCGCGCCAACGTCGCGGTGATCCGCCCGCCCATCGAATAGCCCATCACGTCGGTGCGCGGTAGCTCCAGATGATCCAGCAGCGCCAGCGCATCGCCGGCCATCGCCGCGAGCGTGTAGTCCGCCGGGTCGTACAGCTTGGTGGACTCGCCGTGGCCGCGATTGTCGATCGCGATCACCCGCCGGCCGGCGCGCTTCAGCTCCGACAGCCAAGACGGATACACCCAATTGACGTTCTTGTTCGACGCGAAGCCGTGAATGAGCAAAATCGGCTCCCCCTCGCCGTCGTCGAGGTAAGCGATGGTGAGTCCGGCGTGATCGAAGCTCGGCATCAGGTATCCGTCGTTGATGATGGGAATGAGCGTGGCGGGTTATGTCGTCAGCCCGAACGGCGAGCGCAGCCGGACCACACGATCCGTCGCTTCGGCAAGCGAGTACGGCCGCGATAGGCGCCGTCGTATCGAACAGGAGAGAACGTTATCATTGTGGCGGCGCTCGCACTATGCCTCGACCGCAGCAGAGGCCGCGCGGACGGACGGCTGCGGCTGTGTCTCGGCGGCGAGCACGCGTTTGGCAGCCTTGCGTTTGCGGCGGTCGAGCCAGCGCTGCGTCAGACGCTCGGTGCCGGCTTTCAGCGAAGTGACGACGCCGATCAGCATCAGCAGCGCGCTGAAGATCCACGAGGCGAAATTCCACGTTCCTGCCGTGAGCAGCAGGGCGCCGCGCCCGAACAGCTTGATGATCGCGCGGGTCTGACCGCCCTTGGCCTCGGCGAGCTTGGCGGCGCGCGCGACGTCCTTCGGACTCTCGGCGACTTTCAACGCGTCGAACGCGCCGCGGGTGCCGGCCTTGTCGCCGATCCTGCCGACGTTCTTGGCGAGCCGCAGCAGGCCACCGGCCTTGTCGGTGCGGACCGCCGCCTTCACGGCATCGAGCGTCTTTGCAGGGCGGAGCAGCGAGGCATCGGCCACCGCGCGTCGCAGCGCCGGCGTATCGACGATGTCGCGCGCCGACCGCCCGGCCCATGTCGCCAGCCCCTCGCTGATGCGGCCGACCTTGCGCGCATCCTTGACCAGCGTCAGTCCGGCGCGCGCCGGAGCGGCGGCGCCGATGCTGACATAAGTCGCGGCCGTCACCGCGATGCCGGCCGCGGCGAGCCCGAGCACCAGATGATCGGCCGCCTCCCCGCTCGCCAGATGCTTGCCCTCGCGGATCACGTCCCGGATATCACCGAACACGAACAGATCACCGGCCATCGTGCCGGACAGCCCCGCGAGATCATCGGCCTGACCGGTGACGAGACCGGTGGCGAACCGGCTCGCGACTTGCGCCGGCGCACGCTCCGCCGCGACGGCGTCCGCCACCCGCCGGGTGAGCGGCTCCGCCAGCGCAACCTGATGCGCATCGGCCAGCTCGACCAGACTGCGTGCGAGATCGGCGTCGCCGACCGCGAGCGCGGCTTCGATCTGGCGCTCGATCATGCCGCGATCCTGCCGCAATGCTTCCGCGATCTGCAGCTCGGATAGTCGGACCGGATCGTCCCCGGCGGCCAGCATTGCAGCGCCATGGCGGGCGTGCGGCCAAGCCGCCACCAGCGCCACTGCGCTGATTGCAAGGCAGAGCTTCGCCACGCCGAGTTGCAGCCGCATCGGAACCTCGTGTTCTCCCGAAGAAGATGTGGTGCGTCATCACTTCGACACAACCGATCAGACGAAAGAAGGGCTTCTCCCACACCACGGGATTGTGTCGAATTTCACTGGGCAATCTCTATTCGGCCGCTCTAGGAATCAGGCAGCGGCGCCGGTATGGTGCGCTGCACCGTGTTAGTTGCCCATCCGCTGTCAGCAAAGGTGAGCTGAATGTCCGACCACGTGGTTCCCCACTTCCAGAACGATGCCGGCGTTGCGACGATCGAAATCGGTTCGCGGGAATTCATGTGCGTTGGCGCCGCTCCTCCGTTCGATCACCCCCATGTGTTTCTCGACCTCGGCAACGACAACGAGATCATCTGCCCGTATTGCTCGACGCTGTATCGCTACGCACCGGACTTGAAACCGGGCGAGGCGCGGCCGCCGGAATGCGTGCTGAAGGACAAGGTCGCCTGATCGGACGCTGACCGCGACGTGGCGGTCTCCCGAACCATGATCGTCGCCGGCGCTGGAATCGGCGGCCTGACGGCGGCTTTGGCGCTCGCCGCCAAGGGATTCAGGGTTGTGGTGCTGGAGCGGACCGAGCGGCTCGATGAAGTCGGCGCCGGCCTGCAGCTCTCCCCCAATGCCTCCCGCATCCTGGTCGATCTCGGCCTGCAATCCCGGCTCGAAGCCTGCGCGGTGGTGCCGGACGCCGTCACCGCGATCAATGCGCACTCCGGCCGCGCCATCGCGCGGATGCCGATCGGCGATGTCGCCGTCCGGACCGGCGCGCCGTATTGGGTGGTGCATCGCGCCGATCTGCAAGCGGCGCTGGCCGCCAAGGTGGCTGCACATCCCTCGATCGACCTCCGGCTCGGCTGCGCCGTCGAGGATGTCGCGCCCCATGCCAACGGCATCACCGTGTCGGCCGGCGGCGGTCAGGAGTCCGGGCTGGCGCTGATCGGCGCTGACGGCATCTGGTCGGCGGTGCGCGGCCTTGCTTTCCCAAAGACTCCACCGCTGTTTTCCAGCCTGATTGCCTGGCGCGGTACGCTGCCGGCCGAGGCGATGCCCGGGGGCCAGAAGCTGCGCGGGGTGCAGCTATGGCTGGGGGCGGACGCGCATCTGGTGGTGTATCCCATCTCCGGTGGGCGCCGGATCAATCTGGTGGCGGTGGTCAGCGGGTCGTGGAACCAGCACGGCTGGAGCGCGCGCGGCGAACCCACTGAGATCGTTGCGCGTTTCGCCCATTGGGCGGGTGCCGCCCAGGGGCTGATCGGGGCGGTGACAAGCTGGACGCGCTGGGCGCTGTTCGCGATGCCGGACGGCGGGGTGTGGACCCAGGGCCCGATCGCCCTGTTGGGCGACGCCTCCCACGGCATGCTGCCGTTCGCTGCCCAGGGCGCCGGAATGGCGATCGAGGACGCCGCTGTGCTGGCGGATTGCCTCGCCGCCAGCCGTGGCGAGGGCCGCGGCGGCACCGCTGCCGAGGTCGCCGCGACGCTGCAGCGCTATGCGGCGCTGCGCCGGCCCCGGGTCAAGCGGGTGCAGCAGCTCGCGCGGCAGAACGGCACGATCTACCACCTGCCCGGCGTCGCCGCGATGGCTCGCGACGTCGCGATGCGGGCGCTCGGCCCGGAGCGGCTGCTGGCGCGGCAGAGCTGGGTGTACGACTGGCGCCGCTGAGGGCGGCAGCGCCGACAGGCTCGGCCAACCAGCGCGAGCGCGCGCCGCTTCAGCGCGTCCCGCGCCCCGCCCGCTTGGGCTCTGCCGGCGCTGCGGCGGGCTGCTCGGGCGTCTCGGTGCAGCGGTTCTCCCGCCAGGTCTGCTCGGCGAGCCGCGATAGCGCCTTCAGGTTGATGTAGTCGTTGCGGTAGGCCATTTCGGAGACGACCGGCCCGGCAACCCCGGTCTGCGCCTTGCGCATCAGGCCGTCGAGCCGGGCGAGCTGGGCATCGAGCCCCTTGCGCTCGACCTCGAGCTGCTTGCAGTCGTACAGGGCGTAGCGGGCCGGATCGACGAACGCCTGCGACAGCGCACTGTCGCCGATCCCGGCGCAGCCGGACAGGCCGAGGGCGGCGAACGTAGCGGCGGCAGCGGCGCGGGCTGCGGGGAAGGCGGACGAGCGTTGCGATGTCATGGTGACGGGCTGTGTGAACCAGGTTGAGGTTTCGGTCAAATCAGGCTGTGATGACCGCAGTGTGGCCGGCCAGCTAGGCCCCACTGCCCGTTGTCCAACTCGGCGCGTTGTCTCCACGCGAACCGGCTCCGACTTCGCTCGACAACGCCAACAGGACGCGACCGATGCCGAAGATCCTCCTCCCCTATGACGGCTCCGCCAATGCCGGCCGCGCGCTGGACTGGGTGATCGCCCTCGCCCACGACAACGTCCCGATCGAGCTGGTGCTGGTCTACGCTCATCCCGAACCGGCGCTGTATGGCGAGATCGCCGTGTACGTCTCCAAGGAGAAGATGGAGGAGCTGCAGCGCGCGCACAGCGACGACATCCTGCAACCGGCGATCACCAAGCTGAACGCGGCGAACATCCCGTTCACCGCCGAAGTGCTGACCGGCGACACCGCGCAGCGCATCGTCAAGCGCGCCGAGGAGCTGGGCTGCAGCGCCATCGTGATGGGCACCCGCGGCCGCAGCGCGATCGGCAATCTGGTGCTCGGCTCGGTGGCCAACAAGGTCGTCCACCTGACCAAACTACCTGTGACGCTGGTGAAGTAACCGCCCACTCGCGCCGCGCTCGCCTTGCCAAACCGGCGGGTTTGGAACAGTGTCGCGCCGCAATCGAACAGGCTTTCCGAGGAGCGAGCGGTGTCGGGATTAAAGCAAATGCTGCGTGCCCCCTGGGTGTGGCGGGCGCGGGCGCGCGACCGCCTCGTCGCGCAGCGCGACGTGCCGACGCTGGCGGTGGTGGCGATCTTCCGCGAAGAGGCGCCGTTCCTCGACGAGTGGCTGCGCTTCCACGAGGCCGTCGGCGTCGGCCATTTCTACCTCTACAACAATTTCAGCACCGATCACTTCCGCGACGTGCTGGCGCCGTGGATCGCGCGCGGGCTGGTGACGCTGACCGACTGGCCGGTCGAGGTCGGGCAGCTGCCGGCGTATCGCCACTGCATCAAGCAGCACATGCTGGATGCGAAGTGGATGGCGTTCATCGACATCGACGAGTTCCTGTTCTCGCCGGTCGCGGACAAAGTCACCGACGTGCTCGGCCGGTTCGACGGCGCGCCCGCGGTCGGCGTGTTCTCGCCGTATTTCGGCTCGGCCGGCCACGAGCAGCGGCCGCCGGTGCCGATCAGCCGCGCCTTCACCAAGCGCTCGCCGCTGTCGAAGATCTCGGCCAAGACCATCGCCAACCCGCGCTGGATCCGCGCCATCCGCAACGTGCATCTCTACAAATACTGGCAGGGCGAAACCATCGACACCATGGGCCGCCTGTTCCAGGGCGACCGCCCGGTGCTCGACCTGCTCCGCCTCAATCACTACTGGTCGCGGTCGCTGTCCGACCTGCAGACCAAGATCCAGCGCGGCGACGCCTCGACGCCGGTGCCGCGCGACAGCGACTGGCATTTCGCCGCCGAGAAAGACATGAACGCCGAAGACGACACCTCGATCCTGCCGGTGCTGGATCGGGTGTTCGGCAAGGCGGAGGACGCGGCGAAGGCCGGGTGAGGCCACGCCTGACGAAAGGCATCGCATGCCTGTATTGATCCGCCGCGGCACCCCCGCCGACGTCGCGGCGATCACCGACCTCACGATGCGCGCCTATGGCAAGTGGCTGGCGCTGATCGGCTACGAGCCGCTGCCGATGCTCGCCGACTACGCGGTGGCGATCCGGGAGCATCGGTTCGATCTACTCGAAGCCGACGGCGTGTTGGCCGCGCTGATCGAGACCGAGCTGCGCGACGACGATCTGTTGATCGTCAACGTCGCGGTGTCGCCCGACGCCCAGAAACGCGGCTACGGCCGCCGCCTGATGGCCCTCGCCGAACAGATCGCCGCCGAAGCCGGCTGCACCACGTTGCGCCTCTACACCAACGAGCGCTTCGAAGAAAACATCCGGCTGTACGCGTCGCTCGGCTACGTACAGGAACGGCTGGAGACGCGGGCCAACGGAGCACGGGTGGTGCATATGGTGAAGGGGATGGGGTAGTTTTTGCCACGCGAGATCGCGCATCGCGTAGAATGACACCACATCCAAGTAACTATTTTTGATAGGTCCGACGAGTTATTCCCGTCACTATCGGCATTCGCCCCGCTCTTGCCAACACGTTGTTCAACCGAGCAGACGCTCTCTTTCGTCACAACAAACGACGTGCCTGTGCCGCGCGCGGCATCAAGAACGCCGCCAAATCTGCGACAACATCCGCCAGCGGCACAACATCGACTTCGATATTCTCCATGAACGCCTTCCACTGCTTGGCTTTGGCAGCACCTTCGGCAAATGCCTTTGTCAGCGCATCCGGCAGCTCTGTTGGAATCTCTGTCCGTCGGCGCGCGAAGGTCGCTGCAATGGCACGCGCAAGGCTTTCGCCTTCAAACTGATAGTCACGCGAAAGAACCCAAATATCATAGAAGTCTTTCATCCGACTGTTTGCCCTGCCAAGCGCGACCATCGCCTGAAACTTCTCGGCGATCACGGTCTAGGGCGGATAAGTCCGGATGCGGGGAGACGGCTGATCGAGCAGCACCGGCAAATCGACTTCTGCCGCTTGCGGTTCAACCGCATCTCCAAAGCCGATGTCGACGACAACCCGCACTCGGGCTCCGCCGACCGTCGCATTGGTCTTGATGCGAAGGCCACCATACTCAAGTTCTTCGCGGATTTGGTCGATCTCGAGTGCAGCAACGTCGAAGACAACGCCGTCGTCGAAGTCGATGGCGCAAACGTCCGTGAATACGCCCAGCATCGTGTCCGGGTCTGGATCGCCATACCCGAGCAGATCAAGATCGCGCGTCGGCCGGAATGCCGCCTCCAGCCATGTTGTCAGCAGCATTGCGCCCTTGAGGACAAAACGAGAGCCGTGAGGAGTCTGGCTCAAACGGAAAAGCAGCCGCTCGAGCACATAGCGCGTCAGCAACAGCTCGAACGGTTGCTTGCGCTCGCGGGCGAGATTGGCGAGGCGATCCCGCGCCGACGCGGCGACATTCCTGACCGGCGGCCTAGCCATCGGTAGTCATTGCATCGAGATAAGGTCGAACGACCTTCCAAACGCCGGCCTCTTCGGCGTACTTCGCAATCTGTGCAGGCGTCGCTTTCCGTTTGCGAAGCGCCTCTTTCATGCCTTCCAGCGCGAGACTGAGACCCGGACTGCGCTTGAAGCGCCTCCCCTCGCTTTGGCGATAGCGAAACAGGTCGACGACTGTCTTGGCGGGGTTGTAGATCCGCACAGTCACGCCCTCGATCCGGTGCTCCTCGATACCCGATTTGAGAACCTTGCCGCCGAACCGGACAAACTGAAGAAGCGGCTGCGTGACGCGCGGCTTCCAATCCTTGGGCCCGATGGCAATCCAGATGCGCGGCGGGATGGTGTCGGTCAGCTCGTGAAACGCCAGCGCTGACACGAGGCAAACAACCCCTTTGGGCGCAAGCTTCGCTGCTTCAGCAAGCGAGCTACCTACTCCCGGCGCGGCCCCGGCAAGCTGATAGAGACCTCGGCTGAGCTGGACGATGTCTCCCCGTTCTTTCATCCGCGAAATCGTCGTCGGCGAAATGCCTTCACTGCGGAATTCGGCCGCACGAACCAGCCCGCGCTCTCGAAGAAGGAGCTCCACTCTCTCCGATTGCGTTCTTGAGCTGGCCGTCATACGGCAAGATTGGTTCATTTCCTCGGATACGTCAACTACGTATCCGAGGAAATGAACCCACAAGGTTTCGGCGGAATAGGGCATTCCGCGAACGCAAGGTGCCTGTCAGCCCGCTATGGGCTCTTTGACAACGGCGTCAATGCCGTGGCGCCTTCGCCACGCCTGATCAAGCCTTTCAAGGCGATGTGATTGCCAATAGTCGCGCCAACCGGCATAATAACCGGCAATATCAACGGTCTATTTCTCTATAAGATATTGATATTTAGAGACTTAAACCGGCAAAGAAAGCGGCAAAATTGACTTCTCCCAGCGCCATGGAACCCTTGCTCCCGGAAGAGAACAAGGCGCTTACGGATCTTGCGACCGACCTCGTCGCCAAGAGCAACGCCCTGGCGGGCCGCCTCCATCCGATCATTCAGACGAGCGTCGGCGACCTCGTCCGGTCGATGAACTGCTACTACAGCAATCTCATCGAGGGGCACCACACCCACCCTGTCGATATCGACCGGGCCCTGGCCGGGGATTACAGCGCCGAACCGGAGAAACGGAACCTCCAGCTCGAAGCCCGCGCACATATCGACGTGCAGCGGAAGATCGATCTTGGCGAAGGCCCGCAACCATCGACCTCGACCGACTTCATCGCTTGGATACACAAGGAGTTCTGCCAGCAACTACCTGAGGACCTCCTGATTATCTCTGATCCACGCACCGGCAAACAAGAGCGGGTGATCCCGGGCGAACTGCGGAAGGTGGCCGTCCAGGTCGGGCGTCACATCGCCCCGATGTCAGAGGACCTCGGGCCCTTGCTGATCCGCTTCGCAAGCGCCTATGGCGACACCAAGCTATCGACCATCCAACGCATCGTGGGCGTGGCGGCTTCCCACCACAGATTGCTCTGGATTCACCCATTTGCCGACGGCAACGGCCGCGTCGCACGCCTGTTCTCTCACGCCTTCCTGAAAGAACTCGGCATCGGCTCGAGCCTCTGGTCGGTCTCACGAGGACTCGCCCGGGCGGTCGACAAGTACAAAGCCGCCCTGCAAGCCGCCGACGAACCACGGCGGGGCGATCTCGACGGGCGCGGCAACCTCACCCAATCCGGCCTGGTGGGCTTCTGCACGTTCTTTCTCACCAGTTGCGTCGACCAGATCGTCTTTATGAACTCCCTGTTCGAACCCGGCGAACTCCAACGCCGCATCGAGATCTGGTGCGAGGAAGAAACCCGCGCTGGCCGCCTTCTCAAAGGCAGTTGGCCACTTCTTCGTGAAGCCCTGCTCTGCGGCGAGTTCGCGCGCGGCAAGGCTCCCGAACTGACCGGTTATCAGGAACGCCAAGCACGAACGGTGCTCAATACCCTCATTGAAAAAGGCTTCCTGATCTCGCCGACCTCACGCTCCGCGGTGCGGCTCGGCTTCCCGCTGGCCGTCATCGACCGATGGTTTCCGCGCCTGTATGTGGGACCGGCGGCCGCGACCTGACCGCCGAACTGCTGGTGCGGACGGCAGAGTCGAACCCGCACGACGCGTTCACGCCCGATGCGGCATAGAATGCCTTGCTATAGCTCATTTTTCTTCCAATATTGGGCTATAGAAAGGAGTTCTATAGCTCATGCCTTGGAATTGGGAGGACCCGAATTGGCCCGTATTTTCTTACGAAGCCAAAGGGTTAGATAAATTTGAAAGCGATTTTCTCTTGCGCTCCGGAGAGTTCATCGGAGCCTTCAAGCACGTCAGCCAGGATGAACAGACCAGCCTCCGCATCGAGTTGATCAGTGAGGAAGCCCTCAAGACCTCAGAAATCGAAGGCGAGATCCTGAACCGCGATAGCGTGCAGTCCTCGCTTCGCTATCAATTCGGCCTCGCGAAGGATCAACCGGACGTGCCAGCGGCCGAACGCGGCATCGCCGAGATGATGGTCGACCTCTATCGCAGGTTTGCCGAGCCACTCACCCACGAGGCTCTGTTCGGGTGGCACCAGATGCTCATGGCGCAGACGATGTCCATCCGGGTGGTGGGGGCCTACAGGACTCACGCCGATCCCATGCAGGTCGTGTCAGGACCAATCGCACACCGCAGAGTCCACTTCGAAGCTCCACCGTCAGAGCGCGTGACGGAGGAGATGACGGCTTTCATCAACTGGTTCAACGAAACCGCTCCCGGTGGCCCCCAAGCGCTGCCCGCGCTCACACGCGCCGGGCTTGCTCACCTCTACTTTGTCAGCATTCACCCATTTGAAGATGGCAACGGGCGGATCGCGCGTGCCTTGGCTGAGAAATCACTGGCACAAAACCTCAACCAGCCCACGCTCATCGCTCTCGCCTACACCATCCAACACAAACGGAAAGCCTACTACGACGCCTTGGAGCACAATAACAAGTCGACCGAAGTCACCGACTGGCTGGTCTATTTCGGGAAGACGGTCCTTGAAGCTCAGGACAACACCAATAAGCGGGTCGAGTTCTCCCTTGCCAAGACCCGATTCTACGAACGCCTGCGTGGCCAATTGAACGAAAGGCAAGAGAAGGCCATCGCCCGCATGTTCGAGGAAGGGATCGAAGGCTTCAAAGGCGGCCTGAGCGCCGAGAACTATATCACCATCACCAAGGCGACCCGCTCGACCGCCACGCGCGATCTACAAGACCTTGTTGCAAAGGACGCTCTGACCCGAACGGGTGAACTGCGCTATACTCGCTATCACCTGAAGCTGGACTAATCACACCAAAAGAGACTCATTGGAAATAGAGAATAAAATGGTCTCTACTGATCGCACAAATGTCGATTTTAAGCGCCTGACCGCCTCTGGACTACTCGGGTTCTTCACACACGTCGAAGCCACGGAAATTTTTGCTCTACGCGGAAATGATCCGACTCCATTCAATGTCTTTTCGATTCTTGTCGCGGAAGAACGCGATGATCCGCCGGGAAGCTTACCTCCGTTCGTCGGCACCCCCATTCAAATCAAACAACTAAAAGGCTGGAAGTTCGGCATTAAGCGGACGATCCTCCAACTCAACAGCATCGAGCCATTGCTCAATAACTTCCAGAATACCGGCAAATGGGAGCCATCAGGAGAACCGCTGCGCATAGGCACTGTTACGGCACTCCCCACACAGTTCATTCCGCCGGATTCGACGGTTGTCCCAGCGTGGAATCACGTCCTCAAGAATAATTTCTGGAGCGGATCGTACGTTGTCGAACTGGCTGATACAGAGAAATTGGAAGTTCGGCAGCTTATCGACAATCCGCCCGCCCTTCAGGAGCTCTCTGCTGCCATTCAGAAGCGCATTCCCCTTCGTATTGCGAGCCTATCGGATCGATTGGGCAATATCGTCTTCCAGATTCCTGCATCAATCATCGTCGTACAGTTTGCAAAAGACCGCACTTCCGGGGACGCGACTGTGAATCTCGCCTGGCACCCCAAAGCCACCCCCCGACCAATTCGAGCCATGTGCCAGATGGAGCATGACAACGTTCTCACGGGTTACTCCTCTGCGGAGATTCTGGGCTCTTCTGCCACGCTGCCCATGGCTGCCGGACCTGGGATGCAACGCGGCGTCATTTGGGACGACCAGAACGGACTCGTTCTGGCCGCTACGTCGAGCACGGGCTTCATCAATACGATCGCCATGAATATGAAAGCGCTGGACCCCGAGCCCCGTGTGTTCACGCTCAAGGATGCCAAAGGGAACGCGATCGAAAAGCGCATTCCACTGGCATCCGGCTCGACTGTGCAGGTGGGTCCAGTATCCGACGAACGCTCCGCAGAATGGACGCGAAAGCGCATCTATCGTGATGAAGCTGCGCGTCTGGCCGCCGAGCGCGTATTCGTGCAATACAAGCCGCAGCCCGGTGGCGCCGACCTCCATGAAAAGGCGCTTGAAGATATTCGTGTGCTTATCAACCGTCACGGCGAGTTCGGAGCGTGGCTATGGGACCCCTATCTCAGCGCGGATGACATTCTACGAACGCTGTTTTTCTCTCGGCATACAGGCGCCGCCATGCGGGCGTTGAGCGCGGCAAAAACCGTTGCCTCGTCCGTGCCAAGCTCTTTGCTTGCAGACACTCAACGGGCGGTCTTTGCTGCGGCCAATTCCAACCTGCGGGGATTGAAGCTGGAATTCCGAATGAAGGTCGGCCAGGCGGGCTGGGCATTCCACGACCGTTTCTTGATCTTTCCCATCAAGGACGGCGGCGCTCTTGCATGGTCTCTCGGCACATCCGTCAACAGGATGGGACGACAGCACCATATCCTTCAGCGCGTGGACGATGGCCAGCTTATCGCTGACGCCTTCAACGAATTGTGGGAAGCTCTGGGCCAAGCCGAGCACCTGATTTGGAAGACGCCATGAGCGCTTACGGCGATTTCCTGCAGGCGGCTGAAAAGCTGTCACAGTCAAATTGCGAGGCGGTTGCGCCAAGCTGCCTTCTTGATTTTGTCGCACAGTCCTCGCATCCCATCAACGATCTGTGCGACGGCGACCGCGCGAACTTGTTGTTTGGCGCCTTCTATAGAGATTTTGCGATCCTGCAGAGAGCGCGCGCGCCAGGTCCACCTTTTGAGCCTGACGACATTTCTCGTTGCGCCGGACTACTGTGTTGGCTCAAGAACCAACTGGCGGGGTGGCAGGTACAAACAGATCCCCAACGAAGGCTATTCACAGCAATCGTCGTCTCGGCTCAGGCTCTCGATATCGAGCATGAACTCTGGCCTCGACTCGCCGGGAGTTTTGGACGGAAGCTTGAAATCGCCGAAGAGTTCGGCCGAGTGATCTCATCTTTGGCCATTGAATTCACGACAAGAGGTTCAATGCCAGCACCGCTCTGGGAGCAGGAAGCGGTGGAAAAGCTCAAAGAAGCGGAGGCAGCCGCCGATTGGGGGGCCATTGGCGACTGCTGGCAACCTTTCGCGTCGCAGTTTTTTCCTAACGTTCTGCTGACCCAGTCCGTACGTTCTCTTTCTCACTTCTGGCGAGATTGCCTCGTTTCTGCGACCGATACCATTCATCACATAGCCTCCGCTATGCTTCTCGCTCAGGTCCTGCCCACAGATCAACGCCTGGTACTAGGATTCGCAAGCAATAATCCATTTATTGAGTTCGCGACCGTCTATGTGACACTTTGCGGCCGCTCGGCAATGAGAACGCTCTCTTCCTCAGACGCATCTGCGTTGACAGCCATTCTGCTTAAAGTCTCGAACGATTGTGCGCGCTGGAAGGGTTGGATGAAGGTCTTCAACGCCTACCCGCTTAGATTTCCTGCGCTTCAGGCATCGCTAGGTAATTGCCTTGCGGCCGCCTCCAGCGATGCAATCTATGCGTACGTGCACGCGATCGTGTTGTTCCCCGGACACTCAAGCGACGATGCAGGGCGACGATCCGTAGCTGAATGCTTGCGAGTCTTTCGCACTGCCGCTTCTGCCCAACGCCGCACGGAGCTGTGGACCATCGCCCACGAACGATGGAAAGGCTGGCGATTTGACGACGGCAACTCCAATTCGCACCTCTTCGACGTGAATTACTCCGTTCTGGACTATGCGATTATCGGGTACGCGAACGAATGCATGGACCAGGCGGAACGGGATTCCATCATGAACAAAATTCGATGGGAGTTGGGGCATCTAGACGATAAGTGGCACGGGTCTATTACTGACGTTATTACGGCCTGGAACAGGCTCCTTTCGACGTTTCAACCTTACGCGCGCGCAACTACCATCCAGAGCACCGGAGGGGATTGGCTCAATGAGGGTCAAAAATATCTTCCCTATGACCCAGCCAAGGATCGGTATGTGGCGATGAGATATCGATCATTTTGACCAACGCGGTAGAAGTTGCGTTTCGACAAGAGGCGGTCTTTACCGTTCAGTATCCCTATCTTTTTCTCGATCCGCTTTGAGCCGGTCTAGGGCTGCCTTATCCTTCGAAGACGTCATTTGCTGATCTGCCAGCTTTTGTTTGAAGCTCTTTCCCGCCCGGGGCGCTGCCTCTCTAATTTCCCGTTTTTCAGGCTGCTGTTTCTCCGCCGACAGCATATCGGCGCCGGCGGCTCGCTCGGCGTATTTCAGCCTCTCCTCCTCCCTGTTCTTCTCAAGGGCCGCTTCAGGCAGATACTTCCGGGCAATATGAGAGCCTTCCCTGCGTTCACCTGCACCGGGAGCGTAGCCATCCCGCGACGCAATGCTCCCTGACCGACCACCAAATGCAGTCTTGCGCGCATTGTCGGCCAATTTTTCTTGAAGCGCCTTGTCGCCCTGCTTTGCGCGATAGGCCTCCATCTGCCGTTCGGCTGATTCCGGATCGAGGTAGGACCGTTCCATCAGGCTATCGTATTTGGCTCGCGCTCTTTCAGCGCTCTCCTTCGCAGTGGCGAGCTCAGCCGTGCACCGATTGGTTACATCTTCATCATCAGACAATGAGAGGCCCTTCCCAGCTTTCCCCTGCTGATTCACATTACTCACACTATGCCGCTGACAATGGTTCGATTTCTGCCGAGACTCATTCTCGGACTCGAGTGCTGGTGCGGGCGGCCGGGGTCGAACCGGCACAGCTCTTTCGAGCCGAGGGATTTTAAGTCCCTTGCGTCTACCAATTTCGCCACGCCCGCATCCCGGACCGCGACGCCGCCTTCACGGTGGCGGCTGCGGCGGTGGCTGTCCGGCTCGGCGGCCGTGATGGTGCCGGGTTCCGCGCCAGTGCGCCGCATTCATAATCGACCCGGCGGCGCAACGCAAAGCGGGGTTGCAGCCGTGTGGCGGCTTCGCCGTCCGCGCGCTTTGACATCGCCCCGCATTGTCGGCTGGAATACGCACGGCGCCTGCGGCGTCGGGCACGGCGGTCTGTCTCACGCCGATGCCGATTCCGCTCTCCCTCTGCCCTGCCCCGCTCTTGCCCGTTCCTTGCATGCAGGCCGCCCGAGACGTCCCATACAGCCCGCCACAGCCGAGGTGACCCGCGCATGCCGACCATCGATCGTATCGACGCCTTCGCCGACGAACTGACCGCGATCCGCCGCGACCTCCACGCCCATCCCGAGATCGGGTTCGAAGAGGTGCGGACCTCGGGCATCGTCGCCGACAAGCTCGGCCAATGGGGCATCGAGGTGCATCGCGGCATCGGCGGCACCGGCGTCGTCGGCGTGCTGAAGGGCAAAGGCGACGGCGGCCGCCGCATCGGTCTGCGCGCCGACATGGACGCGCTGCCGATGGACGAAGCCACCAACCTGCCGTGGCGTTCGACCATCCCCGGCCGCTTCCACGGCTGCGGCCACGACGCCCACACCACCATGCTGCTCGGCACCGCGCGCTATCTCGCCGAGACCCGCAATTTCGACGGCACCGTGCACTTCATCTTCCAGCCCGCCGAGGAAGGCCTCGGCGGCGCCCGCGCGATGCTGAAGGACGGCTTGTTCGAGAAATTTCCGTGCGACGAAGTCTACGGCCTGCACAACGCGCCGGACCTCGGCCATGGCGAGATCGCGATCCGGCCCGGACCGGCGATGGCCGGCGCCGATTTCTTCGACATCACCATCTCCGGCTACGGCGCCCACGGCGCGATGCCGGAGCGCTCCAAGGACCCGGTGGTGATCGCGATGACGCTCGGCCAGGCGCTGCAGACCATCGTCAGCCGCAACGTCGATCCGCTGCAGTCGGCGGTGCTGTCGATCACCCAGATCCATTCCGGCTCGGCCTATAACGTGATCCCCGGCGAAGCCCGGCTCGCCGGCACGGTGCGCGCGTTCTCCGACGAGATCCGCAACCTGATCCGGACCCGGATGCGCGCGGTCGCGGCCGGCATCGCGGCGGCGTTCGAGGTCGACATCAAGGTCGACATCCGCGACATCTTCAGCGTGCTGGTGAACGCCCCCGAGCACAGCGAGCGCGTCGCCGAAGTGGCGAGCAGCATCGTCGGCGAAGCCAATGTGAAGACCCGCGAAACGCCGAAGATGGGCAGCGAGGATTTCGCCGATATGCTGCAGGCGGTGCCCGGCGCGTATTTCTGGATCGGCCACGACGGCAACGTGCCGCTGCACAATCCCGGCTTCGTGCTCGACGACAAGATCCTGCCGGTCGGCGCCAGCATGTTCGCCCGGCTGATCGAAACCCGGCTGCCGCTCGGCGGCGACAACGGAGCTGCGCATGTCTGACGGCCTCGCCACCACCGCCACCGCGCTGCACGACCTCTCCGCCACCGAATTGCTCGCCGGTTACTACGGCAAGCAGTTCTCGCCGAGCGAGGTGATGGAGGCGGTGATCGCCCAGGCGACGCGCTGGGAGCCGCATATCAACGCGCTGTACGGATTCGACCCCGATGCCGCGCGCAAGGCGGCAGCGGCCTCGACCGCGCGCTGGGCCAAGGGCGAGCCGCTCGGCCTGCTCGACGGCGTGCCGGTGACGATCAAGGAGAACGTCGCCACCGAGGGCGTGCCGGTGCCGCTCGGCGTGCCGATCACGCCGCTGACGCCGGCCGCGACCGATGCGCCGCCCGCCGCGCGGCTGCGCGAAGCCGGCGGCATCCTGTGGAGCAAGACGACGATGCCGGATTTCGGCATGCTGTCGTCGGGCCTCTCCAGCTTCCACGGCGTCACCCGCAATCCGTGGGACGTGTCGCAGAACACCGGCGGCTCTTCGGCCGGCGCCGGAGCCGCGGGCGCGGCCGGCTACGGGCCGCTGCATCTCGGCACCGACATCGGCGGCTCGGTGCGGCTGCCGGCCGCGTGGTGCGGCATCTTCGCGTTGAAGCCGAGCCTCGGCCGCGTGCCGATCGATCCGCCCTATGTGGGCCGCTGCGCCGGGCCGATGACCCGCACCGTCGACGACGCCGCGTTGATGATGAGCGTGCTGTCGCAGCCCGACGGCCGCGACGGCATGAGCCTGCCGCCGCACGATTTCGACTGGAGTGAGCTCGACGTCGATATGCGCGGCAAGAAGATCGGCCTGCTCACCGATCTCGGCTTCGGCATGGAGCTGGAAGACGAGGTACGCGACATCGTCACGCAGGCGGCGCGTACATTCGAGGCGCAGGGCGCGATCGTCGAGCCGGTCGGGCTCGGCTTCACGCGCGAGATGATGGACGGGCTCGACGCGTTCTGGCGGGCGCGGATGTGGAGCGATCTGGCGCAATTCTCCGACGAGCAGCGCGCACGCGTGCTGCCCTACATCGTGCGCTGGGCCGAGCCCGGCGCGCGGCTGAGCGGCGTCGAGGTGATCCGCGGCTTCAACCAGACCATGGCGATGCGCGCGCTCGGCGCCAAGCTGTTTGCCGGCATCGACTATCTGATCTCGCCGGTGGCGCCGGTGGTGAGCTTCGCCGCCGATGTCGCGTCGCCGTGGAATGATCCGGACCGGCCGTTCGATCACATCCTCTATACCGTGCCCTGGAATATGGCGGAGAATCCGGCCGCCTCGATCAACGGCGGCTACAGCACCAAGGGTTTCCCGATCGGCGTGCAGATCGTCGGCAAGCGTTTCGATGATCTCGGCGTGCTGCGCATGGCGAAGGCGTTCGAAAGCTTGCGCGGCGAACAGAAGCCGTGGCCGGTCGTGCCGCGCTAACGCACGCGGCGTCCCAAGCACAATGTCATTGCGCGGGCTCGACCCGCGCATCCATCTCCTTCATAAAGATGGATGCGCGGGCCGAGCCCGCGCATGACTCGTACAAACAAAAACACGCTGGAGGAAACCAGATGCCGTTCGAGACCATCAAATACGAGGTGGCCGATCAAATCCTCACCATCACGCTGAACCGCCCCGACAAGCTCAACGCCTTCAATCCGGCGATGCAGGCCGAGCTGATCGAGGCGTTCGACAAGGCCGACGCCGACGACGACATCCGCGCCATCATCGTCACCGGCGAAGGCCGCGCGTTCTGCGCCGGCGCGGATCTTTCCTCCGGCGCCGACACTTTCGATCGCGACGCCCGCCGCGGCCCGGTACGCCGCAATGCCGACGGCTCGGCGGACTACTCCGATCCGCAGGTGCGCGACGGCGGCGGCCAGGTGACGCTGCGGATCTTCAAGTGCCTGAAGCCGGTGATCGCCGCGGTGAACGGCCCGGCGGTCGGCATCGGCGTCACCATGCAGCTCGCGATGGACATCCGCATCGCGTCGGAAGCCGCGCGGTTCGGCTTCGTGTTCTCGCAGCGCGGCATCGTGCCGGAAGCGGCGTCGAGCTGGTTCCTGCCGCGCATCGTCGGCATCAGCCAGGCCCTGGAGTGGTGCTACACGGGGCGCGTGTTCCCGGCGCAGGAAGCGCTCGACGGCAAGCTGGTCAGCCGCGTGGTGCCGGCCGATCAGCTCCTCGACACCGCCCGCACGCTCGCCAAGGAAATCGCCGCCAAGACCGCACCGGTGTCGGTGGCGCTGATCCGGCAGATGATGTGGCGGATGATGGGCGCCGACGATCCGATGGAGGCCCACAAGATCGACAGCCGCGGCATCTACGAGCGCGGACGCTCCGACGACGTCAAGGAAGGCGTCTCCTCGTTCCTGGAAAAGCGCCCGGCGCAGTTCAAGAACAAGATCACCACCGACATGCCGCCCTACTTCCCGTGGTGGGACGAGCGGGAGTACAAGTAAGCGCCTGCGGACGGCACCGAGGCTCGCGCGCTTGAGCCACAGACACGTCATTCCGGGGCGCGAGCGCCAGCTCGCGAACCCGGAATCCCGAGCTTGTTGCGAAGAGAGATTCCGGGTTCGCGCTGCGCGCGCCCCGGAATGACGGGGAGAGGTTTGGCGCGACGCGCCCTCACCCCTCCTTCGCCGGCGCGGCTTTCAGCTCGGGGAAGTCCTCTTCGGAAAATGCGAGCCCGCGCAGACTATCGGCCTGATCGTTGTCGTGCTCGATGCGGCGGAGTTGAACGCGGCGGATCTTGCCGGAGATGGTCTTCGGCAGCTCGCTGACGATCTCCAGCTTGCGGATGCGCTTGAACGGCGCCAGCCGGCCCTGCATGTGCTTGAAGATCGACAGCGCGGTGTCGCGCGAGCGCTCGGCATCGGCGGTCAGCAGCACATAGGCTTTCGGGATCGCAAGCTTGATCGGATCCGGGCTCGGCACCACCGCGGCTTCCGCGACCAGATCATGCTCCAGCAGCACGCTCTCCAGTTCGAACGGAGAGATCCGGTAGTCGGACGACTTGAAGACGTCGTCGGTGCGGCCGACGAAGGTGAGATAGCCGTCCTCATCCGCAAACGCGACGTCGCCGGAGCGATACACCTCGCCATCGGCGCCCGCCAGCTTGCCGCCCTCGCCCTGATAGCCCTGCATCAGGCCGGCGGGCCGGGCGTCGCCGAGCGCCAGCGTGATCTCCCCCTCCTTGGCCGGTTGGCCATCGGCATCGGTGATCTTGACGACGTAGCCCGGCAGCGGCCGGCCCATCGAGCCGATCTTCACGGTCTGGCCCGGCGAGTTGCCAACCATCGCGGTGGTCTCGGTCTGGCCGTAGCCGTCGCGGATGGTGACGCCCCAGGCCGCCTTGACCTGATCGATCACTTCCGGATTGAGCGGCTCGCCGGCGCCGCAGACTTCGCGCAAGGCGACCTGATAGTCCGCCAGCTTCTCCTGGATGAACATCCGCCACACCGTCGGCGGCGCGCACAGCGTGGTGACGCCGCAGCGGCCGATCGTCGTCAGCAGGCTCTTGGCGTCGAACCGCGGCTGGTTGACCACGAACACGGTGGCACCGGCGTTCCACGGCGCGAACAAGCAGCTCCAGGCGTGCTTGGCCCAGCCCGGCGATGAGATGTTGAGATGCACGTCGCCCGGCTGCAGGCCGAGCCAGAACATCGTCGACAGCGCGCCGACCGGATAGGAGCGCTGACTGTGCCGCACCAGCTTCGGCTTCGCTGTGGTACCGGAAGTGAAGTACAGCAGCATCGGATCGTCGGCCTGGGTCGGCCCGTCCGGGGTGAAGACGTCAGGCTGCAGCGCGGTCCCGTCGTAATTGAGCCAGCCGTGCTGGGCGTCGCCGACCACGATGCGCAGCAGATCGTCGCCGCCGAGGCCGGCGAACTTGGCGACCTGATCCGGCGCCGCCACCACCGCCTTGGCGCGGCCGCGGTCGAGCCGGTCGCGCAATTCCTCCGGCGTCAGCAGCGTGGTGGCCGGGATGGTGACGAGGCCGAGCTTGATCGCGGCCAGCATCACCTCCCACAACGGCACGACGTTGCCGAGCAGCAGCAGCAAATGATCGCCGCGTTTCAGGCCCTTGGCCCGCAGATAGTTCGCGACCTGATTGGAGCGTTTCGACAGATGCGCGAAGCTCGGCTTCTCCTCCCGGCCGGTGGTGCCGTCGACGATCCACAGCGCGGGACGGTTGCGACTGTCCGGATTGCTTGCCAGCTCGGCGTCGAACCAGTCGAGCGCCCAGTTGAACGGCACCGGATCGGGCCAGCGGAAACCGGCGACCGCGGCTGCGTAGTCGGTGCGGTGTTGGAGCAGGAACGAACGGGCTTGCTGGAACGTGGTCATGAAGCACCTCGCTTACGCGGCACAGCGGCCACCGCCAGTTCACCCGTCATTGCCGGGCTCGACCCGGCAATCCATCGGATTGCGAAGAGCGATGGATGCGCGGGTCAAGCCCGCGCATGACGGCGATTACGGAGGTGTCGCCGTGCGAAACATCAAACGCTTACTTCCGCCCCTGCTCGCGCAGGTAGTTGATGATTCCGGAAAAATCCGTGCCGCCGTGGCCGGCCTGTTCGAACGCCGCATAGATCTCGGCGGCGTGCTGGCCGAGCGGCGTCGAAGCGCCGGCCGCCTTGGCGGCCTCCTGCGACAGCTTCAGATCCTTCAGCATCAGCGCTGCGGCGAAGCCCGGCCTGTAGCTGTTGTTGGCGGGCGACGCCGGCACCGGGCCCGGCACCGGGCAATAGCTGGTGAGCGACCAGCACTGCCCCGACGAGGTCGAGGCAACGTCGAACAGCGCCTGATGCGACAGCCCGAGCTTCTCGGCCAGCGTGAACGCTTCCGACACGCCGATCATCGAGATGCCGAGGATCATGTTGTTGCAGATTTTCGCCGCCTGGCCCGCGCCGGCGCCGCCGCAATGCACGATCTTCTTGCCCATCCTTTCGAGCACGGGCTTGGCGGCCGCGAACGCAGCTTCGCTACCACCGGCCATGAAGGTGAGCGTTGCGCCCTTGGCACCGCCGGTGCCGCCGGAGACCGGCGCATCGACCGACGCGATGTCGTGCTTGGCGGCGAGCGCATGCGCCTGCACGGCGCTTTCGACGTCGATGGTCGAACAATCGATGATCAGCGCGCCCTTGGCGGCATGCGGCAGGATCTCGTTCCACACCGCCAGCACGTGCTTGCCGGCCGGCAGCATGGTGACGATGACGCCCGCGCCCTTCACCGCATCGATCGCGGTCGGCGCGATGCCGACGCCCTCGGCCTTCGCCGCCTCGCAGGAGGCCGCGACCAGATCGAAGCCGGCGACGTTGTGGCCGGCCTTGGCGAGATTGCCGGCCATCGGCCCGCCCATATTGCCGAGACCGATGAATGCGATCTCCGTCATGTCCCCTTCCTCCCCTTGTCTGTCCCCGGTTCTTCAGCCCGGAAATTTCAGCTCGTCGTCGCCGCGATCTTCAAAGTAGCGCGCCACGATCTCCGGCGTCACCTCTGCGATCGTCGCAGGCCGCCATTTTGGCTGGCGGTCCTTGTCGATCACCGCGGCGCGGACGCCCTCGACGAAATCGTCGCTGACGAACACCTGCAACGCGGCGCGATATTCGTGCACCAGACATTCTTCCAGCGACGCCCTGTGCCGCGCGGCGCGCAGCAGCTTCAGCGTCACCTTCAGGCTGGTCGGCGATTTGATCCGCAGCGTCTTCAGCGCGGCCTGCGCGAACTCCGACGCATCGCCCTCCAGCGCGGCGACGATCTGTTCGATCGTCTCGTGCCCGAACCAGCGGTCGATGGCGGCCTGATGCAGCTCGGCCGGGCCCTTGGCCGGCTGTTCCGCAAAGCGCCCGATGATGCCGCCGACCTGCGCGGCCGAGGCGCCACTCGGTGCTTCGGTGAGCGCCTGGCGCAGCGCCGCCCAATTCGCGGTCGGCACATAGGCGTCGGCGAACTGCGCGTGGATCGCATCGGCGCCGTTCATGATCTCGCCGGTCAGGCCAAAGTACGTGCCGATCTCGCCGGGCGAGCGCGTCAGCAGCCAGGTGCCGCCGACGTCGGGGAAGAAGCCGATGCCGACTTCCGGCATTGCGATCTTGGTCTTGTCGGTGACGATGCGATGGCTGCCGTGCGCCGCGATGCCGACGCCGCCGCCCATCACCAGCCCGTCCATGAACGCCACATAGGGCTTCGGATACTGCGCGATCTTGGCGTTAGTGATGTACTCCTCGCGCCAGAACACCTTGCCGAGATCGCCGCCCTCGCGCGCGCTGTTGTAGAGGCCGACGATGTCACCGCCGGCGCACAGCCCGCGCTCGCCCGCCCCCTCGACCAGCACCAGCGCGACCTCCGGATCGGCCGCGAACGCGTCGATCGCGCGGTCGAATTCGCGGGCCATCTCCAGCGTCAGCGCGTTGATCGCCTTCGGCCGGTTGAGCCGGATCACACCGGCAGAGCCCTCGCGCCGCACGATCAGGTCGGGTTCAGTCACGGCTCCGTTCATCGATTGGCCTCGAGCAGCTTGCGCGACACGATCAGCCGCATGATTTCGTTGGTGCCTTCGAGGATCTGATGCACGCGCAAGTCACGCACCAGCTTCTCGATGCCGTATTCGGCGAGATAGCCGTAGCCGCCGTGCAGCTGCAGCGCCTCGTTGGCGACGCCGAAGCCGGCGTCGGTGGCGAACCGCTTGGCCATCGCGCACAGCTTGGTGGCGTCGGCATCCTTGCGGTCGAGCGCGGCGGCGGCGCGCCACAGCAGCGTGCGCGCGGCCTCCAGTTCGGTCGCCATGTCGGCGAGCCGGAATTGCAGCGCCTGGAATTCGTCGAGACGCTTCCCGAACGCCGTGCGCTCCTTCATGTAAGCCAGCGTCTTGTCGAGCGCGGCCTGGGCGCCGCCGAGCGAACAGGCGCCGATGTTGAGCCGGCCACCGTCGAGCCCGGCCATCGCGATCTTGAAGCCGATGCCCTCGTCGCCGAGCCGGTTGGCGACCGGCACCCGCGCGTTTTCGAAAATCACGGTGCGGGTCGGCTGCGCGTTCCAGCCCATCTTGCGCTCGTTGGCGCCGAACGACAGGCCCGGCGTGTCCTTGTCGACCACCAGCGTCGAGATGCCGCCGGGGCCGTCGCCGCCGGTGCGAACCATCACGACGTAGAGGTCGTTGGCGCCGGCGCCGGAGATGAACTGCTTCTGGCCGTTGAGGATGTAGTGATCGCCGTCGCGCACCGCGCGGGTGCGCAGTGCCGCGGCATCCGAGCCGGAGCCCGGTTCGGTCAGGCAGTAGCTCGCGACCTGCTCCATGCTGCAAAGCTTCGGCAGCCAGCGCTGACGCTGCGCGTCGGAGCCGTAGCTGTCGATCATCCACGCCGCCATGTTGTGGATCGAGATGAAGGCAGATACCGCCGGGCAACCGGTCGCCAGCGCTTCGAAGATCAGCGCCGCGTCGAACCGCGTCATCGCGCTGCCGCCGACATCGTCGCGGATGTAGATGCCGCCTATGCCCAGCGCCGCCGCTTCGCGGATCACGTCCAGCGGCAGGTGCTTGTCTTCATCCCACTTCAGCGCATGCGGCGCGATCTTCTCGGCCGCGAAGTCCCGCGCCATGTCGCGGATGGCGATCTGGTCTTCGTTGAGGTCGAACTGCATCATTCAGGCTGCCAGTCGGAAAGGAGCGTGACGTACCGAGCATGCTCGGTGCCGGCAAGCTTGGCGGCGAACCGGCGGTCCGCGGTGACGAGCCGAGCACCGAGCTTGCGCGCTGTTTCGAGATAAATCAGATCGTAGATCGGATGGCGAAGCGTGCAGCCCCTTCGAAGAGCTGCGGGAATGACGTCATCGATGGAGACGATTTCGTCGAAGAATAACGGCAACTTATCGTACTCGTGCATCGCCCTGTCCATCGAGAGCTCGCCGCGTGCAGCCTTCCGAACCAATGCGTTTGCGACTTCAATCAGTAAGAGACGTGGCGCAAGGAGCGGATTTCCACTGCGTGCGAGCGAGATGGCGTTAGTCGACAGGTCCTCGTAGACAAGCCATTTCACAGCGACGCTGGCGTCTACGACCAGGCTCGTCACATGAGACCTTCGCGTATTTCGTCGAGCGTCATAGACGGCTGAGGCTCCGAATATTGCGAGAGGAAATAGGCCGACACCGCAACGCGCTCAGCCGGAGTGTACGGACGCCCCTCGCCTCCGAGCGCGTCGATTTCCTCGCGCAACGTGCGCCCGTTCGCTTTGGCGCGCTCGACATAGGGCGCCAACGTCTCGTCGAGCTTCTGCTTGAATGCGGTGTCGGTCATTGCCTGATACCAATGCAAGCTGCGGGAAATGATCTTACATCATTCCCCGGCGTTTCGCCTCACTTCATCAGCGGGATCGAAAACTCCGCACCTTCCTTGACGCCCGACGGCCAGCGCGAGGTGACGGTCTTGGTCTTGGTGTAGAACCGCACCGAATCCGGGCCGTGCTGGTTGAGGTCGCCGAAGCCGGACTTCTTCCAGCCGCCGAAGGTGTAGTAGGCGATCGGCACCGGGATCGGCACGTTGATGCCGACCATGCCGACATTCACCTTGGCGGCGAAGTCGCGGGCGGCGTCACCGTCGCGGGTGAAGATCGCGACGCCGTTGCCGTAGTCGTGATCGGACGGCAGCGCCAGCGCTTCGGCGTAGTCGTGGGCGCGAACGACGCTCAGGACGGGGCCGAAGATCTCTTCCTTGTAGATCCGCATGTCCTTGGTGACGTTGTCGAACAGACAGCCGCCCATGTAGAAGCCGTTCTCGTAGCCCTGCATCTTGAAGCCGCGGCCGTCGACGGCGAGCGTCGCGCCTTCCTGGACGCCGATCTCGACGTAGTTCTTGACGCGCTCCAGCGCTTCCTTGGTCACCAGCGGGCCGTAGTCGGCGGTCGGATCGGTCGACGGACCGATCTTCAGCGCTTCGACGCGCGGGATCAGCTTGCTCATCAGCGCGTCCGCGGTGGCCTTGCCGACCGGCACCGCGACCGAGATCGCCATGCAGCGCTCGCCCGCCGAGCCGTAGCCGGCGCCGATCAGCGCGTCGACGGTCTGGTCGATGTCGGCGTCCGGCATGATGATGGCGTGGTTCTTGGCGCCGCCGAAGCACTGCGCCCGCTTGCCGGTCTGCGCCGCGCGCTCGTAGATGTACTGCGCGATCGGCGAGGAGCCGACGAAGCCCACCGCCTTGATGTCCGGATCGTCGAGAATGGCGTCGACCGCTTCCTTGTCACCGTTGACGACGTTGAGGATGCCCGGCGGCAGGCCGGCTTCGAGCATCAGCGCCGCCAGCGCCATCGGCACGCCGGGATCGCGCTCGGACGGCTTGAGGATGAACGCATTGCCGCAGGCGATCGCCGGGGCGAATTTCCACATCGGGATCATCGCCGGGAAGTTGAACGGGGTGATGCCGGCGACGACGCCGAGCGGCTGGCGCATCGAATAGATGTCGATGCCGGGGCCGGCGCCTTCGGTGTATTCGCCCTTCATCAGATGCGGGATGCCGCAAGCGAACTCGGCCACTTCGAGGCCGCGCTGGATGTCGCCCTTGGCGTCCGGGATGGTCTTGCCGTGCTCACGCGCCAGCAGCTCGGCGAGCTTGTCGTAATCGCGATGCACCAATTCGAGGAACTTCATCAGCACGCGGGCGCGGCGCTGCGGATTGGTGGCGCCCCATTCCGGCTGCGCCGCCTTGGCGTTTTCGACCGCTGCGCGGAGTTCGGCTTTGGTGGCGAGGGCGACTTTGGCCTTCACCTCGCCGGTCATCGGCTCGAACACGTCGGCGAAACGCCCCGACTTGCCCTCGACCTCTTTGCCGCCGATGAAATGCCCGACCGTGCGCATGGACTTCCTCCTGAAAGGCTGTGTTCTCGTTCTCTTGAACAGAATTTTTTCAGGTTTGGGAAGGCCCCGCACGCGCGACACCTGTGCCGAAATGCCGAAGCGGCCTCGCCGCGGCATGCGGCCACCGCTCGCGGCGGCGCAAGGAGCTGCAAGCCGGTTTCAGTCTTGCGCGGCCGACCTTGCCGCGGCCTTGGCGGCGGTTTTTCTCGGCTTGGCCGTGATCACCCGCGTCGGCTTCTTCGGCACAGTGGCGCCGGCCTCGGCGAGCGCCGCTTCGCGGCCGGCGGCAAGGATCTCGTCTGACAATTCGCCGCTGCCGGCGATCCGCGCCAGCACCAGCGTTCCCATCATCGTCGCCAGCGTCGCCATCGCCTGCTTGCGTGCCGTCTTCGGCGGAGCATCGACATATTGCGCCGCAATCATCGCGATCATGTCGTCGAGCTTGGCGGCAAACGCCTTGCGGGTCTTCGGGCTCTCGCGCGCGATCTCGGCGCCCAGCGCCGGCACTGCGCAGCCGCGGCCGGGATCATCGCGGTGGGTCGCGCTGAGATAGCCGTCCACCAGCGCGGCGAGCCGCCGCTCCGGCGGCAGCTCCTCCGCCAGCTTGCGCCAGCGTTCGGTCGAGCGGTCCATCGCGTAGCTGAACGCCTCGATCACCAGCGCCTCGCGCGAGGCGAAATGCGCGTAGAACCCGCCGTGGGTGAGGCCCGCGTCCTTCATCAGATCGGCGACGCCGATGCCGTGGGCGCCCTTTTCGCGGAGCTTCACCGACGCCCGCCGGACGATGCGGTCGTGGGTCTCCTGCTTATGTTCCTTCGAATAGCGCATCGGCGATCCATGCCATGTTCAGGATCATATTATGACACCGAACGCGGGCGTTTGCCTCAAGTTTCGCATCGCCTCAGGAATCGTGCGGATGTGGCGCCGCAGCAGGCGCGCCGCCGAGCATCGCAAAAGTTGCAGTGGCGTGCACCGCCAGCTTGCCGGCGCCGTCATAGACGAAGCCCTCGGTGTAGCTCGACTGCCGGCCGAGTTTCACCACCCGCCCCTCGGCCACGATCGTGCCGGAGCGCACCGACAGCGGCCGCAGATAGCTGAGCTTCAGGTCCATCGTCACCGAGCCCTGCCCGGCCGGCTGGCGCGTCGAGATTGCGCAGCCCATCGCGGTGTCGAGCAGCGCGGCGGCGATCGCGCCGTGCAGCAGGCCCGCGGTGTTCTCCAGGCTCTGGTCCGGATCGAGCTGCATCACGATGCGGCCGGGATGCACTTCGGCCATCTTGAAGCCGATCAGCCGCGCCAGCGGCGGCGGCGGCAACCGGCCGTCGCGGATCGCCTGCATCGCCTCCAGCCCGGACATCGCCATCGCGGCGCGGGCGACCGGCCCCGGCTCCTGCCAATCGACGGTGCGGCTGCGGCGCTGCGCGGCAGCAAACAAGCCGGCGAGATCTGGCGGTGCGGCAGCATCAATCATCGTCATCAGCGACCTCTCTTTTGGAATTATGATCATAATATAATTAATTCGCGGTCGCGGCAAGCGGAGCGGCCTGATGCAGCTTGACAGTCCCCCGGCGTCGCCGGACATGATGCCGGCCCCGCCCTCGACTTGCTGACGAGACCCACCATGCAGATGCTCAACACCCATTGCGGCGTCGACCGCGATTCCCGCGGCGTCGCACGCCTCACCATCTGCAATGCCGGGAAGCTCAACATCCTGAACACCGCGGTGATCACCGATGTGCGCGATGGGCTGCATCAGCTCGCAAGCGATGAAAGCCTGCGCGTGCTGATCGTCGCCGGCCAGAGCGAGCGCAGCATGATCGGCGGCGCCGATATCAACGAGATGGCGACGCTCGATCAGAGTTCCGCCGAGCGCTTCATCACCGGGCTTGCGGAGCTGTGCGAGTCGGTGCGCGCGGTGCCCTATCCGGTGATCGCGCGGATTCCCGGCTGGTGCCTGGGCGGCGGGCTGGAATTCGCCGCCGCCTGTGATTTCCGCATCGCGACGCACGATGCCAAATTCGGCATGCCCGAGGTGCGGGTCGGGATTCCGTCGGTGATCCACGCCGCCCTGCTGCCGCGGCTGATCGGCTGGGCACGGGCGCGCTATCTGGTGATGGCCGCCGAGAACATCGACGCCGACACCGCCCTGGCCTGGGGCCTGATCGACAAGATCGCACCGCCGGGCGAACTCGACGCCGCGGTCGAGCATCTGGTCGGCGCACTGCTCGCCGGCGCGCCGCAGGCAATGCGGGCACAGAAGGCGCTGATGGCGGCGTGGGAAGACATGCCGCTGCCGCAAGCGGTTGCGCATTCGGTCAAGGTGTTCGGCGGAGCGTATCTGACCGGCGAGCCGCAGTCGCTGATGGCGGATTTCATCAACCGCAAACGCTGAGCCGTTCACGCGATCTTGGGAATCCCCGAGTTGCGTTGCTGGCAACAGTTTATATGATGAGCATCATTTCCAATGAGCCGGCCGTAGCCGGCGCGTTCGCCGACAGGATCGCCGCATGATCTCCGACGCCCTCGCCGCCGCGCTGGCCCGCCGCAACATTCACTACGGCTGGGTGATGGTCGGCGTCACCTTCCTCACCGCGCTGGTCAATGCCGGCGCGGTCGGGGCGCCCGGCGTGTTCATCGTGCCGCTGCAGCAGGAATTCGGCTGGAGCACCGCGGATATCTCGTCCGCGCTGTCGATCCGCTTCGTGCTGTTCGGCCTGATGGCGCCGTTCGCCGCGGCGCTGATGAACCGGTTCGGGCTGCGGCAGGTGACGCTGACCGCGCTTGTCGTGGTCGCCACTGGGCTGATCGCGTCGCTGGCGATGAATTCGCTGTGGCAGTTGATGCTGCTGTGGGGCGTGGTGGTCGGCGTCGGCACCGGTCTCACTGCGCTGGTGCTCGGCGCCACGGTGGCGACGCGCTGGTTCGTCTCCCGCCGCGGACTGGTGATCGGCCTGATGACCGCGAGCGTCGCCACCGGCCAGCTCGTGTTCCTGCCGATCCTCGCCTCGCTCACCGAACGCTACGGTTGGCGGATCGCGATGGCTTACGTCTGCGCGCTGCTCGGCGTCGCCGCGATCGCGGTGCTGATCGCGATGCGCAACCGGCCGAGCGACGTCGGGCTGCGGCCCTATGGCGACACCAGCACCGAGCCGGCTCCGCTGTCGGCACAGGCTGCGCCGGGATCGATCGCCGGAGCCGCACTCGGGGCCTTGCGCGATGCGGCCAAGACGCGGGTGTTCTGGGTGCTGTTCGGCACCTTCTTCATCTGCGGCGCTTCGACCAACGGCCTGGTGCAGGTCCACCTGATCCCGCTGTGCGCCGACTTCAACATCCCGCAGGTGCAGGCCGCGGGCCTGCTCGCGGCGATGGGCGTGTTCGATTTCATCGGCACCATCCTGTCGGGCTGGCTGGCGGACCGCTACGACAATCGCTGGCTGCTGTTCTGGTACTACGGCCTGCGCGGCCTCAGCCTGCTGGCGCTGCCGTTCACCGACTTCTCGTTCTACGGCCTGTCGCTGTTCGCGATCTTCTACGGACTCGATTGGGTCGCCACCGTGCCGCCGACGGTGCGGCTGACGGCGCAGAAATTCGGCCCGGAGCGCGCCAATCTGGTGTTCGGCTGGATCTTCGCCGGCCACCAGCTCGGTGCCGCCACCGCAGCCTTCGGCGCCGGCCTGTCGCGCGACCTGCTGGCGAGCTACCTGCCGGCGTTCTTCATCGCCGGCGCCCTGTGCGTGATCGCCGCCGCGGCCGCGCTGACGATCAGCAAGGCGGCCAAGCCGGCGGCGGCGTGAACAGGAGCGTTGCCTGCTCCCTCTCTCCGCCCGTCGCGGGGAGAGGTCGGAAGGCCTACGGCCGCATCCGCATGCCGGTCGCGACGCCGGGCTTGCGCAGCGGTTCGACGAGGCGGGCGAACTCGCAGAGCAGCGAGCGGGTCTTGCGCGGATCGATGATCTCCTCGACCCAGAACTTCTCGGCCGAGCGGAACGGCGAGCGCAGCTTGTTCAGCCGCTCCTCGATCTCGCGCATCTTGGCGTCGCGATCCTCCGCCGCATCGAGGTCGGCGCGATACGCCGCTTCGATGCCGCCTTCGAGCGGCAGCGAGCCCCAATACGCCGACGGCCAAGCGTAGCGCATCGAGAACCGGTTGGCCGGCTGGTGCACCACGCCGGCAACGCCGAAAGCGTTGCGGACGATGATCGTGCACCACGGCACGGTCGACTGATTGACCGCGGTCATCGCGCGGACGCCGTGGCGGATCGTCGCCGACTTCTCCGCTTCGAGTCCGATCATGAAGCCGGGGCAATCCATCAGATACACCACCGGCAGATGGAAGGTCTCGGCAAGGTCGACGAAGCGGATGACCTTCTGGCAGGTGTCGGCGGTCCAAGACCCGCCATAGTGATACGGATCGCCGGCGAGCAGTGCCACCGCCCGCCCCTCGAGCCGCGCCAGGCCGGTGATGATCGAACGGCCGAACGCCGAGCCGATCTCGAAGAACGAGCCCTGATCGACCACCGATTCGATGATCGGCCGCATCTTGTAGACCTGCCGGCGATTGCGCGGCACCGCCTTCAGCAGCTTCTCATCGGCGCGATCGGGATCGTCGTCGCAGGCAATCGTCGGCGGCAATTCGTGCACCGACGACGGCAGATAGGACAGGAAACGACGCGCGCAGGCGAAGGCTTCTTCCTCGGTGTCGACCGCGTGATCGATCGCGCCGGCGCGGGTCTGGATATCGGCGCCGCCGAGCTCCTGCTTGGTGAGATCCTGGCCGAGCCGCGCCACCACCGGCGGTCCGGCGACGAACATCGCCGAATTGCGGGTCATGATCGAATAGTGGCTCGCGGCGAGCCGCGCCGCACCGAGGCCCGCGACCGAGCCGAGCCCGAGACCGACCACCGGCACCTGCGCGAGGTTCGCCGTCGTGTACCAGTACCAGCGGGTGCCATCGACGCCGCCGGGCAGATTGGCGGCGCCCTTGCTCTCGATCGTTCTCACCGAGCCGCCGCCGCCCGATCCTTCGATCACGCGGATAATCGGCAGCCGATAGTCGTGCGCCATCTCCTCCGCCATCTGCGGCTTGGCGTGGATCGACGCATCGGCCGAGCCGCCGCGCACGGTGAAATCGTCGCCGACCACCACCACGGTGCGGCCGTCGATCTTCGCCCGGCCGAACACGCAGTTGGCCGGGGTCAGATGAGTGAGTTCGCCGCTGGCGTCGTATTCGCCGAGACCGGCGACAGCGCCGACCTCGTGAAAGCTGCCGGCGTCGCTCAGCCGATCGATGCGCTCACGGACGGTGAGCCGGCCCTGGTCATGCTGGCGCTTGACCTTGTCGATGCCGCCCATCTGCCGCGCGAAGTTCTCGCGCCGGGCCAGCTCGTCGAGCTCCGGCTTCCAACTCATGCATTCCCTCCGGCCTGATCGTCTTCTTGTTGTTGTTTCCGGACGGGCGCACCGCCACCAGGCCGCCATCCGCGTTCTGCACCAGCGGCTCGATCGATCCGGCGAGCTTGAGCAGCGCCGGCGCGATCTCGTCGTGCAACCGCTGCTCGTCGTACATCGCGGCCAGCACGCCGATCGTGACCATCACATAGGTCTGATACTGCGGCGACCAGATCGGCACCGCAATGCCGTTGATATGCGGACTGAACAGACCGCAGCACACCACGTAGCCGCGCTCGCGCAGCATCGCGCGATCGGCTTCGAGCCGTTCGCTCAGCAGCGCCGCATCGGCCGGCGTATCACGCTGGATCTCCGCCAGCAGCGCGGCCGCGACATTGTCGTCGAGCGAAGCGGCGTAGGCGTGGCCGGCGGCGGAACGGCTGATCGCGATTCGGCTGCCGGTGGTCGAATGCAGACCGAGTGCCTGCGCCGAGCGGGCGAATTCGAGATAGACCAGATGGAAGCGGTCCGGAATCAGGAAGCCGACGGTGCCTGGGATCTGATCGGCGACCTCCTGCAGGCGCGATCGAATCAGATTGCGCAGTTGCAGGCCGCGGGTCATCGAGGTGCTCATCGCGACCGCGCTGGGGCCGATCCGGTACTTCTGGTCGCGCGGCAGATAGACGAGCTGCCCCATCCGGGTCAGCGTGTGGGTGAGGCGCGACACCGTCGAGCGCGGCAAGCCGCAGCGATTGGAAATTTCGAGATTGCCGAGCCGGACGTCGTGTCCCTCGAAGCAGCGCAGCACGTCGAACGCGCGCGACACCACCTGAATCACATCGCCTTCACCGGCGCCGTCCCCTTGCCTGCACAGTCGTTCCGAGCGTCGTCCCATGTCTTTTTGTCCTGCGTGGTTATGATGCTCGATGCTCCGAGAGCGCCCACCTTCCTACCCGGAGCATCTTACGTTTCTTGGTTCTTGTTTCGCTCCGCGGAATATAATTCCGCTTGAAGACAAAGCTACATCAGGCAATTTGCCTCGACAATATCGGCGGGCTCCACGCAACGCCCCACGCGTGACCACTCAGCGCAAGATTTTTGCCCCCGGCCGCAGCAGCGGAACCGGACGCCGACAACGACGACACAACGGAGGAACACCGATGGCCGAGATCAAGATCGTTACCGAAGTCGCCGGCCGCGTCTGCGCCTTGCCGCTGTCGATCGGCGACGGCGTCGGCGAAGGCGACGACATCGCCTTTGTCGAAGCGATGAAAATGGAAATCCCGGTCGCCTCGCCCGCCGACGGAACGCTGAAGTCGCTGCACGTGGCGCTCGACGACGTGATCGCCGAAGGTCAGCTCGTCGCGGTGATCGAGAGCTGAAGCCCGCCTCACGTGTCTCGCGGCGGCTTACACGTGATGCGCGATGTCGGGACGTAATGTCGCACCAGGCAGCGGCGGCGTCGCGCGCAGACAATCTCAGCATCGCGTTGCCATCACCTCGCGGCGATGACATGCTCTCCCGATAACAAAGCAATCCGCAAAGCGGATGCGTTCGGGGAGAGAGACATGACGGGACGTTTCGGTCCGCTCGCGGCGCTCGCCGCGGGTTGCGCGCTGCTCATCACAACTCATGCGCGTGCAGGCGACATCAAACTACCAACCACGATGGCGTTCACCGCCTACGACACCGGAACCGCGGGCTTCAACATCGCGGTCGCGGTCGGCAAGATGATGAAGGACAAGCACGGCACCGACGTGCGCGTGCTGCCCGCCGGTAACGACGTCGCCCGTCTGGCCCCGCTCCGCGCCGGCCGCGCCCAGCTCGCCTGGATGGGATCGGGCACTTACTTCGCTCAGGAAGGCGTGTTCGAATTCGGCGCCAAGGAATGGGGCCCGCAGCCGCTGCAGATCTCGCTCAGCGTGATCGACTGCAACGGCTCCTCGCTCGGCGTCGCAAGGGACACCGGCGTCAAGGAGATCAAGGATCTGCGCGGCAAGCGCGTCGGCTTCGTGGTCGGCTCGCCGGCCCTGAACCAGAACGCGCTCGGCATCATGGCCTATGGCGGCCTGACCAAGGACGACGTCAAGATCGTCGAATTCGCCAGCTACGGCGCGATGTGGAAGGGCCTGGTCAACAACGACGTCGATGCCGCGTTCGGCACCACCATCACCGGCCCGGCCAGGGAAGCCGAGAACTCCCCGCGCGGCCTGATCTGGCCGCCGATGCCGCACGCCGACAAGGCGGCGTGGGAGCGCGTGAAGAAGGTCACGCCGTTCTTCAACCCGGCGATGTCGAGCTGCGGCGCGGCCCACGAGCCCGGCAAGCCGATCGAGCTGTCGAACTACCCCTACCCGATCGCCACCGTCTACGCGACGCAGTCCGCCGATCAGGTGTATTCGATCACCAAATCGATGATCGTCGACTACGACGCCTACAAGGACAGCGCTCCGGGCGCGACCGGGCTGGCGGTGAAGACTCAGACGATGAAATGGGTGGTGCCGTTCCACCCCGGCGCCGTGAAGGCGCTGCAGGAGGCCGGGCAATGGAGCGCCGAGGATCAGGCGCACAATGACGGGCTGATCAAGCGCCAGGAGGTGCTGGCCGCAGCGTGGAAGCAATACGCAGCCGCGGCGCCGTCCGGTGAGCAGGAATTCCGCGACGGCTGGATGATCGCGCGTGCAGCGGCGCTGAAACGTGCCGGCCTGGCCAACGGCTTCGAGCAGTAAACGCATCGCCGCGCCGGGGACATCGCCATGCGCGCTGCCGAATCCGCCGCCCGCCCGACCAAGCGGATCGTGCTCGACGATCCGCATTCGGTCGACAACATGCAGGAAGCCGAAGTCACGCGGGTGCGCAGCCTGCGCGGCTTCTGGCGCTGGACTCTGGTGGCCGCCGCCGCGGCCACCATCCTGCTGTGCATCAATCAGCAGTTTTCGCTGCGCTTCTTCGTCGGCTATACCCAGCTCAATACGGAGTACTTCTACCTCCTGATCGCGCTGATGCTGCCGTTCACCTTCCTGATCTTCCCGGGCACATCGACTGCGCGGCTGGATCGTATCCCGGTGTACGACGTCGCACTGTTCGTGCTGACGATCGGCGCGGCGCTGGTGCTGATGAGCACCATCCGCAAGGCGGCGGAGGCCGGATGGGAATTCGGCGGCGCGCCGACCCACGTCTTCATCGCCGGCCTGGTGATGTGGGCGCTGCTGATGGAGGCGCTGCGGCGCACCGGTGGCTGGAGCCTGCTGCTGTGCATCTTCCCGTTCACCGTGTATCCGCTGTTCGCCGGCGCGCGCTGGCTCGGCCCGCTCGGCGGCTCGCAGTCGACGCTGGAACAGGCGACCGCCTATCACGTGCTGTCCGGCGAGAGCCTGCTCGGGATTCCGATCCAGGCGTTTGCCGACACCGTGATCGGCTTTCTGGTGTTCGGCACGGCGCTGATGCTGACCGGCGCCGGAAAGTTCTTCATCAATCTGGCGTTCGCGATCTGCGGCACGTTCCGCGGCGGCGCCGCCAAGGTCTGCATCTTCGCCTCGGCGCTGCTCGGCATGATGTCGGGCTCGATCATCTCGAACGTGCTGACCGCCGGCACCATGACCATCCCGGTGATGAAGAAGAGCGGCTTCCGTGCCTCCTACGCCGCGGCGATCGAAGCCTGCGCCTCCACCGGCGCGGTGCTGGCGCCGCCGGTGATGGGGGCCACCGCCTTCGTCATCGCGCAATTCCTCAACGTGTCCTACGCCGAAGTCGCCATGGCGGCGATCCTGCCGGCGGCGCTGTATTACATCGGCCTGTTCATGCAGGTCGACGCCTATGCGGCCCGGCACGGACTCGAAGGCATCCCGCGCTCGGAGCTGCCGAGCCTGTGGCAGACGCTGAAGGAAGGCTGGTACTACGCCTTCGTGATCGCGCTGCTGGTGGTGATGCTGCTGTATTTCAAGCGCGAGAGCCACGCCCCGTTCTACGCCACCGCGCTGCTGCTGGTGCTCAACCAGATCTTCTCGAAAGACACCCGCTGGACTCTCGGCAGCATCGTCCGCTTCCTCGAAGTCAACGGCCGCACCTTCGTCGAGCTGATCGGCATCCTGGCCGGCTGCGGCCTATTGATCGGCGCGTTCTCGATGACCGGGGTGATCTCGAGCCTCGCCGCCGACCTGCTGCGGCTCGCCGGCGACAACGCCTTCCTGCTGCTGGCGATGTGCGCGATCACCAGCCTGATCCTCGGCCTCGGCCTCACCACCACCGCCTGCTACATCTTCCTCGCCATCCTGGTGGCGCCGGCGCTGGAGAAGCTCGGGCTGAACCGGATGGCGGTGCACATGTTCATCTTCTATTGGGGCATGCTGTCGTCGATCACGCCGCCGGTCGCGATCGCATCCTTTGCGGCTGCCGGCATCGCCGGGTCGCCGGCGATGAAGACCGGCTGGGAATCGATGTGGGTCGGCAGCATCATCTATTTCATCCCGTTCTTCTTCGTGATGAACCCGGCGCTGGTGCTGCAGGGCCCGAGCCCGTATCTGGCGGCGCTCGGCCTGCTCGGGCTCGCCGCGCTCGGCACGGTGTGCATCTGCGGCGGCATCCAGGGTTATCAGGTAGGCGTCGGCGATCTGCGCCGCGCCGGCGCGCTGGAATGGCCGCTGCGCGTGGCGCTGGTGATCGGCGGCTTCGTGCTGGCGACGCCGGGCGGCGGCATCAATCCGCTGTCGCAGGTGCAGATCACCTCGCTCGGGCTGTGCCTGCTGGTCCCGACGCTGGCGATCGCCCTGCTGCTGGTCCGCCGCGGCGATGCGCCCCGGCAGGCGGCACGGCCGGTGCTCTGACGACGGCGTCGGACGGCGAAGCACAGTCCGCCGCCCGACGTCTTCCAAAATTCACTGGACGGGACACCCGCATCGGTTGAGCATCCTGGTGTTTCAAACCAAGGAGCTTTGCAATGCAGCGTGTATTGGAAGTCACTTCGGTTGATCTCAGCCTGGTCAAGACCAAGCCTCCGCAGATTCACATTGTCACTCACGGGACCGTGCCGACTTCGGGATGGAAGCATCCGCGGCTGTCGCCGTGGTTCTATATCCGGCCGCCGGACGACGGCATCCAGGACTTCGACTTCGTCGCCGATGCCCCGACCGGCATCGTGCTGCCGATGATCACCACGATCGTCGCCGAAGCCACCATTCCGCGCGACCCCGAGGATTATTGGGGACCGGCAAAGGCGCTCCGCGGCGTCCGGATCCATGCGCGCGGCAACACCAAGGAAGCGAGCTTCAATGCAGCCGAGGATCTCGCACAGGCGATCTCGCTGTTTCGCGGCGACGATGATCCGATTCCATGGCTGATCGTCACGGCGACGGCGGCGGACTGCGACCTCACCGGCAAGGTGCTCCGCGTCTATCATACCGGCGACGTGCTCGAGACAGGCTACCGGACCGACCGCGGCAATATCGAGCTCGATCCCACCACCGACCGCGTCGTGCGGGTGTGGTGCGGCTGAGCTTCGCGACCAACGGCGGCGGGCATTGAGGTGCCCGCTTGCCGTTCCGGCTCAGCGATCAGACTTCTCGAAGAACGGCACCAATTGCCCGGTGAACTGCGTAAAGCCGGCGCGGACGCGGTCGCCGATCGCAAGATCGTGCGCGCCGTGGGCCATCATCCGAAATCCTTCGGCGCAATCGACCAGCACGATCTTGAACGGCACATGCGCCCGCGCCTCGGCGGTGGCGGCGCGATGCACCAAAGTCTCGGCGCAGACCACGCCCTCGCCGCTCGCGACCAGCGTCGTCAGCTCCTCGCCGCCACAGCCCGCGCAGAAGTCGCGGCGGAAATACTGCACGGCGCCGCAACCGCCGCAGCGCTGATACACGATCTTCGGTTCGCCGCAGGTCCAGTCGGGCATCGCCATCTCGCTCATCGCACCCGCTCCAGGATCATGCTGACATGCGACGACAGCACGCCGCCATCGCCATGCAGCAGCGCCAGCGACGCGTCGCGTACCTGACGGTCGCCGGCCCGCCCGGTCATCTGCAGATGGGTCTCGACCAGATGCGCCATCGCACCACCGACGCCGCAATGGCCGTAGCTCAATAGTCCGCCATGAGTGTTCAGCGGCATTGCGCCGTTTCGCGAGAAGGAACCGTCGCGGGCGCGTGCCGCCGCCTCGCCGCGGCCTGCGATCCCGAGGTCTTCGAGCAGCATCAACAGCGTGATGGTGAAGCTGTCGTACACCGCAGCGTAGCGCATGTCGGACACCGCAGCGCCGCTCGCAGCCCAGGCGCGCGCGATCGACTGCTCGGCGCCGGACGGTCCATCCGCCGGCATCGCAGTGACGTGCTGATGGGTGTGAGCCTGACCGCAGCCGCGCACCTTGATGCGATGTTCGGTGGTCGGCTCAGCGCTGACCACCAGCGCGGCGCCGCCGTCCGACACCGGGCAGCAATCGAGCAGCTTCAGCGGCGAAGCGATCGGCTTCGACGCCATCACCTCGGCGACGCTGATCGGCTCGTGAAACTGGGCGCCGGGATGACTGAGGGCGTGGGTCCGCATCAAAACCGCGAGTTCGGCGAGGTCTTCCTCGGTGACGCTGTGGTCGTGCATGTAGCGCGATGCCACGAGACCGTAATAGGCCGGGATGGTCGGCCCGAGCGGCACTTCGTAGATCGGGTGGCCGACCTGGGCCAGCGCTTGCACCGAGGCGTCGCGGCTCTGGCCGGTCAGCCGGTTCTCGCCGCCGACCACCAGGATGTTCTTCGCCGCCCCGCTCTCGACGAGCTGATGCGCCAGCATCGCCATCGCCATGCCGGTGGCGCCGCCGACCTGCACCGCGTGGCAGTAGCTCGGCCGGATGCCGAAATGCTCGGCGAACACCGTCGCCAACATGATATGCGGCATCGTGGTCGAATAGCCGCACAGCAGCCCGTCGATATCGCCGCGCTTCAAGCCGGCATCCGCAATCGCCGCCTCTGCCGCCTCGCGCATCAGGCCGAGCGTAGTCGATCCGTCGATCTTGCCGAACCGGGTGAGGCCGACGCCAGTGATGTAGCTCATGACATCAGCGCCTGTTCTCGTTGCTTGGCAGAGCCTCTCAACGTCATTCCGGGGCGTGAGTGCAGCGCACGAACCCGGAATCTCTGTGCACAACGATCTCGAGATTCCGGGTCTGCGCTGCTGACGCAGCGCATCCCGGAATGACGTAGGAGAGACCGATTGTGATCAAGGCGATCAGCATCGCGCCGAGCAAAGCGCGCTCCCCTCCCCCTTGCGGGGAGGGGTCGGGGGTGGGCGGCCGCGGGCACTGAGCCTGTGGCAAGTGCCCTCACCCCAGCCCTCTCCCGCAAGCGGGAGAGGGAGAACAGGCACTGTGCCGGCAACCCAGCAATGCGATCGAGCCCTGCTCTCGCTTGCTCCATCCGATCAACTCTCCGCTTCCGGCAACCTGACGGCCCCACACTCCGCCAGCGCCGCGATCTCACCGTCGCCATAGCCCGCCTCGCGCAGCACCTCGGCGCCGTGTTCGCCGAGCCGCGGCGCGAAGCGCTGGCGTTCGACCTTGGTATCCGACCACGTCGCCGAAACCTTCATGTCGCGGATCGCGCCTTCGCTGGGATGCTCGACGACGGGGAAGAAATCCGTCGCGACGAGATGCGGGTCATGCAGGATGCTTTCGAGGTCGTGCATCCGCATTGCCGGCACATCGGCTTCGTCGAGCAGCGTCACCCAATCCTCTGTCGTCCTGGTCAGGAAGATCCGCGCCAGCTCGGCATAGACCACGTCGATGTTCACCGCGCGCCGGGCGAAGCTGGTGTAGCGATCGTCGGCGAGCAGATCGTCGCGGCCGACCGCGGTGAGAAAGCTGATCCACTGCTTGTCGTTGTAGACCATCGCGCAGATGTAGCCGTCGGCGGTCTGGTAGGGCCGACGGTCCGGCGACAGATGCCGGGCGTAGCCGCCGCGATCGAGCGGCGGCTCATAGGTGAGGCCGCCCATGTGATCGCCCATCACGAAGCTCGCCATCGTCTCGAACATCGGAATGTCGAGCCGCTGGCCCTTGCCGGTGCGATCCCGATGCACCAGCGAGGCGCAGATCGCGCCGACCGCGGTGAGCCCAACGATGCGATCGACCAGCGCGTTCGGGACGTATCGCGGCGTGCCGTCACCTACCCGCGCATTCAGCGCCGGCAGCGCGGTGGCGCCCTGGATCAGGTCGTCATAGGCCGGCTTGGCCGCATACGGCCCGTCCTGGCCGAAGCCGAACACGCCGGCATAGATCAGCCGCGGATTGAGCGGCGCGACGTCGTCATAGCCGAGCCGCAGCCGCGCCATCGCCTGCGGGCGAACGTTATAGACCAGCACGTCGGCGCGCGCGATCAGCCGCAGCGCGGCGGCGCGGCCGGCGTCGTGCTTGAGGTCGAGGCAGATGCTGCGCTTGTTGCGATTGGCGTTGAGAAACACCGGCCCCATGCCGGGATGCCGCGCCGGCCCAATCTGCCGCGTGACGTCGCCGTCGGGGGATTCGATCTTGATGACGTCGGCGCCGTAGTCGCCGAGCATCTGGGTGGCATAAGGCCCCATCAGCACCGACGTCATGTCGACGATTGTCGTGCCCGCCAGTGGCCCCATCGCGGCGCTTCGCATCCCTAGTTCGCGGCGCTTATGATCGGCACCGTCATGGCGATGTAACGGGACCACCTCGCCGAGATCAAGCCGACGTCCGGCATGGCGCCATGCGGGACAAACTCCGCGGCGCGGAAGGTTTTGACCGCCCTCATTGACCGCACCACCCCACACGCCGTTGACTTCGCGCGTCCCTGGGCCGAGACGAGAGGCAATGACCACCCATCATGAGACCTACACCGCGCCGCCATTCGGCCCGGCGCTGATGCTGAACGCCTTCGCGCCCTCGCGCGGCTGGAATCCGACAGACGGCTTCCCGGACTTCAGCTTCATCTGGCGCGGCTATCAGACCAGCCCGGCCGCTCTGGCGACCTTGCAGCGCGCTGCGGGCCGTGACGACGCAGCCACGGCCGACCGGCTGATGCTGCTGGCACCGCACGTCACCGGCTTCCGACTGACGATGGCGCTACTGATGTGCCGGGACTGGCCGCTGCCGATCTGGCGCGCGCTGCAATTGCGCAACCGCCTGATCCGCCGCGGCGAGATCCGCATCGCGTTTCCGTCCAACCTGATCGTGCGCGCAACGGGGTGGCGGGTACACGACAGGGGCATCGAGCTCGACATCCACGCTCACCTGCTGCAGGGCGACGACTGCGTCTGGGAGAGTATCACCACGTTCTACTATCGCGGCCGTTTCGACGGGCCGGCGAGCCACGGCGCCGACGACGGCGCCCCGATGACCTCCCCGGCGATCGACCCGGAGTTGGAGCCGGTGGCGCATTGGATCGCCGAGGGCGGCGATCGGCTGCGCTGGGCGCGGCTGACCGGCGACTACAATCCGCTGCACCTGCTCGACGTCTATGCGCGCCGCACCGGCTTCGCCGCCGCCTCGGCCCACCCGCAACGCATCGCCGCCGAATGCCTCGGCCACCTGACGAAAACCTCCGCTCCGAACCAGCTCGACCTCTGGCTCAAGGGGCCGGTCTACTACAACCGCGCGGTGACGCTGCGACAGACGCATTCGGCCGAGGGCGAAGACTTCGCGCTGTGGGTCGACGGCGACGAGCGCGCCGCGATGGTGGGGGTGATACGCTAACTCCGTCATCGCGGGGAGGCGAAGCCGACGAAGCAATCCAGCTCTGGAACTATCAACTTGTCATGCCCGGCCTTGTGCCGGGCATCCACGCCTTTTAGAGCAGTTCGGCTTTTTGTAGAATCAGAGCTGATCCGCACCGCGTGCCACACGCACAACCTCATGGTGAGGAGGCGCGTAGCGCCGTCTCGAACCATGTGACGCAGGGAATGCGTTGCCCCATCCTTCGAGACGCCCGGCTTCGCCGGGCTCCTCGGGATGAGGACGCAGTGCCTTCGGAAAGGTCGGATCGTTTCAATCAAAAGATGAACCGCTCTAGAATCCCGACGGCGCCGAAGGCGTGGATGGCCGGGACGAGCCCGGCCATGACGGGGAGAATCGGAAGTCGTTGCCGAACTACTTCACAATCTTCCGCAGCTCGGTCTTCAGCACCTTGCCGTAGTTGTTCTTCGGCAGCGCGTCGAGATAGACGTAGCGCTTGGGGCGTTTGAAGCGGGCGATGGCGGCGAGGCAATGTTGGTCGAGCGCAGAGTCGCTCGGCTCCGCGCCCTCCGCCAGCACGACGCAGGCGACGACGTTCTCGCCCCATTCCGGATCGGCCACCCCGATCGCCGAGACTTCGCGCACGGCCGGATGCGTCAGCAGCGCCTCCTCGACCTCGCGCGGATAGATGTTGGTGCCGCCGGAGATGATCACGTCCTTGGAGCGGTCTGACAGCGTCAGGAAGCCGTCGTCATCCAACCGTCCGACATCGCCTGTGCGCAGCCAGCCGTGCTTCAGCGTCTCGGCATTGGCCTGCGGATTGTTCCAATAGCCGAGCATCACGGTTGAGCCCTTGACCTCGATCTCGCCGGTCTCGCCCGGCGGCAGCACTTCGCCGCTAGCGCCGGTGATCCGCACCGACACCACGCTCTGCGCGGTGCCGACCGAGGCGAGCCGCTGCAGATAGCGCGGATGATCGATGTCGGCATGCAGCGCACGCTTCAGCGAGGTGATCGTCATCGGCGATTCACCCTGGCCGTAGATCTGCACGAAGCGCTGGCCCATCACGCTGAGCGCCTCGCGGATGTCGGCGAGATACATCGGGCCGCCGCCATAGACGATGGTGCGCAGCCCCTCGCCGGTCTCGCCGCGGCGCTTGGCGGCCTCGACCAGGCGCTTGATCATGGTCGGCGCGGCGAACATCGCGACGTTGCCGAGCTGCTTGCCGAGGCTCAGCACCTCGTCCGGATCGAACCCGCCGGACTCCGGCACGACATGCCGCGCCCCGAACCGGACATGGATCATGTTGTAGAGCCCGGCGCCGTGCGAGATCGGCGCGGCGTACAACGCCGCATCCTCGGGCGTCACCGCGTCGACATCGGCCAGATAGCTCAGCGACATCGCCACGAGATTGCCGTGGCTGAGCATCACGCCCTTGGGGCGGCCGGTGGTGCCGGAGGTGTAGAACAGCCAGGCGAGATCGTGATCGTCGCGCGCGACCGGCGCCTTGGCCCCCTCGCCGCTGCGGGCGCGGTCGTATCCGTCGCTGTCGATCGCCAGCACCGCCATGCCGGGCGGCAGATCGCAGGAGGCCTCGTTGAAGGTGTCGGCGGTGTCGTCGCAGATCAGCGCCAGCCTCGCTTCCGCGTTGCTGCAGATCCAGGCGACCTCCTTGCCATGCAGCTTGGCGTTGATCGGGATCGCCACCGCGCCCGCCCACCAGATGCCGTACAGCGCTTCGAGATAGCGCGTGCAATTATGCGCGAACAACGCGACGCGATCGCCGGGCGCGATGCCGTAATCGCGCGCCAGCGCCGCGCCGAACGATGCCGCACGCGACGCGAACGTCGCGTAGTCGGCATCGACCGTAGTGCCCGTCAGCAGCGCCGGAGCGCCCGGCCGCAGCCGGGCACTCGCAGCAAGCCATTCCGCCAGATTCATCCCCCGCCCCCCGGCTGTTGGTTACTTGGCCGGTTCGAGCACCGACACGTAATTGGCGACCGCCGCGCCGCCCATATTGAAGATGCCGGCGAGCTTGGCGTCCTTGATCTGCATGCCTTCCGGCGCCTGGCCAAGCAACTGCATCGCGCTCAGCACGTGCATCGACACGCCGGTCGCGCCGATCGGATGGCCCTTGGCCTTGAGACCGCCGGACGGATTGATCGGCAGCTTGCCGTCCTTCTGGGTCCAACCCTCCTTGATGGCGCGGGCGCCCTGCCCCTTCGGCGTCAGGCCCATCGCTTCGTATTCGATCAGCTCGGCGATGGTGAAGCAATCGTGGGTCTCGACGAACGACAGATCGTTCAGCGTGACGCCCGCCTGCTCCAACGCGCGCTGCCAGGCCACGGTGCAGCCCTCGAACTGCAGGATGTCGCGCTTGGACATCGGCAGGAAATCCTGCGCATGGGCGCGGGCGCGGATGTTGACCGCCTTGCCCATCGCTTTGGCGTTCTCGGCAGACGTCAACACCAGCGCCGCGGCGCCGTCGGACACCAGCGAGCAGTCGGTGCGCTTCAGGGGACCGGCGACGAACGGGTTCTTCTCGCCTTCGGCGCGGCAGAACTCGAACCCGAAATCCTTGCGCATCTGCGCATAGGGATTGGCGACGCCGTTGTGGTGGTTCTTGGCGGCGATCATCGCCAGCGCGTCGGACTGGTCGCCGTATTTCTGGAAGTACTTTTGGGCGATGATCCCGAACACGCCGGCGAAACCGGCCGGGGTCTCGCCGTCTTCCGGCAAGTACGACGCGCGCAGCAGGTTCTTGCCGATCTCCGGCCCCGGGGTTCGGGTCATCTGCTCGACGCCGACCACCAGCACCACCTTGGCGGCGCCGGATTCGATCGCGCGGATGCCCTGATGCACGGCGGCCGAACCGGTGGCGCAGGCGTTCTCCACCCGGGTCGCCGGCTTGAACCGCAGCGCCGGATCGGCCTGCAGCACCAGCGAGGCGGTGAAGTCCTGTGGCGAGAAGCCGGCATTGAAATGCCCGAGCACGATCTCGTCGACGTCCGAGGCAGCGATCCCGGCGTCGGCGATCGCCTCACCCGCGACACGGACGATCATGCTTTCCACGGTTTCGGCGTCGAATTTGCCGAACGGCATATGGGCCCATCCAACGATGCTGGCAGTCATGGCGTTTTCTCCTCGAAGGTCGATGAAACTCGGACCTGGATTTATTATAGGATGACCATCAGATAAAGACATCCCTGCTCACGGTATGGTGGCCGGGCGAATCCGGGTCGCAGGCGCCATTCGCGCCCCCGCCCGTCATGCCCTACGCTCGACGATCACCCGGTCGAGCCGACGATGCCGTGTGCGCATTGGTCAGGCCACGAACTTGCCGCCCAATTCGTCCTCGATGTGGATCCGGATGATGTCGTCGAAGGTCTTTTCGGCGGTGGTGAAGCCGAGCTTCAGCGCGCGGTCGGTCGAGAAGTTGCGCGGCCAGCCGGCGACGATGCCGATGATGGTCGGATCGGGCTCACGCTTGATCCGTGCCACCACGGCCTTGCCGGCGACGCGCTCCAATGCGGCGATCTGCTCGCCGACGGTGGCGGGCAGCCCCGGCATCGACAGGCTGCGGCGCGGCCCGATCGCAGCAGTGTCCATGGTGGCGGCGTGGATCAGGAAGCCGACCGCCGAGCGCGGCGAAGCGTGCCAGTGCATCACGTCCTCGCCAACCGGCAGCACAGCCTCCTGCCCGCTCAGCGGCTCGCGGATGATATTCGAGAAGAAACCTGACGCCGCCTTGTTCGGCTTGCCGGGCCGGACGCAGATCGTCGGCAGGCGGATGCCGATGCCGTCGAAGAAGCCCTTGCGGGTGTAGTCGGCGATCAGCAGCTCGCAGATCGCCTTCTGCGTCCCATAGCTGGTCAGCGGCGCGGACAGGAATTCGTCGCCGATCTTATCCGGGAACGGCGCGCCGAACACCGCGATCGACGAGGTGAACACCAGCCGCGGATGATAGTCGTCGCCCTCGGCGCAGATCGCGTCGATCAGATGCTTGGTGCCGTCGAGATTGATCCGGTAGCCCTTGTCGAAATCGGCCTCGGCTTCGCCCGAGACGATGGCCGCCAGATGGAAGATCACCTCCGGCCGATGCGCCACCAGCGCCGCCGCCTGACCGGGCTCGGCGAAGTCGGAGGTCACCACCTGGATCGCGACCGAGGCATGCGGCGGCCGCGCCGGCGCCACCACGTCCTGCAGCGTCATCCGGGTGATGTCGCGGCTGCCGAGGCGGCCGTCGGCGAGCAAGCGGTCGGTGAGTTTGCGACCGACCATGCCGGCGGCGCCGAGGATGAGAATGTGCAAGGAAAGCTCCGTCGATTGGCAGGGCGCGCCGGCCCCGAGCAGTGACCCTCATGGTGAGGAGGCGCGAAGCGCCGTCTCGAACCATGAGGCGAGTGTGGCCCATCCTTCGAGACGCGCGCAAGAGCGCGCTCCTCAGGATGAGGTGGTGCCGGCGGTGGGAAGCGATGCTACTCCTTCACCGCCCCGGTCATCGCCGACACGTAATGCTCGACGAAGAACGCGTAGAGGATGACGAGCGGCAGCGAGCCGACCAGAGCGCCGGCCATCAGCGAGCCCCATTTGTAGATGTCGCCGTCGACGAACTCGTTGACGATCGCCACCGGCACGGTCTTGTTCGGCGTCGATTGCAGGAAGGTCAGCGCGTAAATGAACTCGTTCCAGCACAGCGTGAAGCAGAAGATGAACGCCGAGATCAGCCCCGGCACCGCCAGCGGAATGATGATCTTGACCAGGATCTGCCAGCGCGAGGCGCCGTCGATCAGCGCGCATTCCTCGAGCTCGAACGGGATGGTCTTGAAATAGCCCATCAGCAGCCAGGTCGAGAACGGAATCAGCAGGGTCGGATACACCAGGATCAGCGACAGCGGCGAGTCGAACAGGCCGTAGGCCTGGATCACCGAGGCGAGCGGAATGAACAGGATCGACGGCGGCACCAGATACGCCAGGAAGATCGCGCCGCCGACCGTATCGGCACCGCGGAAGCGCAGCCGCACGATCGCGTAGGCGGCGAGCACGCTGGCGGCGATCGACAGCACGGTCGAGGCGGCGGCGACATACATCGTGTTCCACAGCCAACGCGGATATTGCGTCTCGAACAGCAGCTTCTCGATGTGCTTGAAGGTCGGATGCACCACCCAGAACGGGTTGTAGGTGTCCATGTCGATCAGTTGCTCGTCGGGTTTGATCGACGTCAGCGCCATCCAGTAGAACGGGAACAGCAGCACCACCAGGATGATGAGCAGCGGCAGATACAGCGTCACCAGCCGGCGCGGCAGCGATTCCAGATAGCTCATGCCTTCGCTGTCGTCGCTCTGCGCCACGGTGGCGGCAGCTTTGACGGCGAGCCGGGGATCGGTGGCGGTGGTCTCAGTCATTGTCGCTCCCCTGCTGCCATTTGCGCCGCTGCATGCCGAACCACGAGATCGCGATCGCAGCCAGCAGGAACGGGATCATCGCGGTGGCGATCGCCGCGCCCTCGCCGAGCCGGCCCGACAGAATGCCGCGCTGATAGCTCAGCGTCGCCATCAGATGCGTGGCGTTGACCGGGCCGCCGCGGGTCAGCGCCCAGATCAGTTGGAAATCGGTGAAGGTGAACAGCACCGAGAACGTCATCACCACCGCGATGATCGGGGTCAGCAGCGGATAGGTGATGTAGCGGAAGCGCTGCCACGCGGTGGCGCCGTCGAGCGTCGCGGCCTCGTACAGCGACGGCGACACCGTCTGCAGGCCGGCCAGCAGCGTGATCGCCACGAACGGCACGCCGCGCCAGATATTGGCGAAGATCACCGATGCGCGCGCCCAAGTGGTGTCGCCGAGGAAGTTGATGTTCTGGTCGATCACCCCGAGCTTGATCAGCGACCAGGAGATGATCGAGAACTGCGAGTCGTAGATCCACCAGAACGCGATCGCCGACAGCACCGTCGGCACGATGAACGGCACCAGCACCGCGGCGCGGATGATCGCCTTGAACGGCATGTGGCGGTTGAGCAGCAGCGCCAGATACAGGCCGACCGCGAATTTGATCGCGCTGGCGACCACGGTGTACAGAATGGTGTTGAACACCGACAGCCAGAAGATGCTGTCGTCCCACAGCCATTCGTAGTTCTCGATGCCGATGAACACCCCGTCGCGCCCGATCCGCGCGTCGGTGAAGCTCATCCACACCCCGAGAAACAACGGATAGGCCAGGAACAGGATCAGGAACGCCGCCGCCGGCAGCATGAACCACAGCGCGATGAAGTTGCGGTTGGTCTTGAGCTGCGACCAGGCCGAGGGCCCGCCGTCGGACCGCCCCGGCGCGGCTGTCTGGATCGTGCTCATCGGCCGCTGCTTTCTGTTGACGTCTTCTGCTTCATTCCGACCGACCCGTCGTTCCTCACCGTCATGCCCGGGCTCGTCCTGAGCATCCACGTATCAGGCGCCTCGTCCATTGCCGTGGATGGCCGGGACAAGCCCGGCCATGACGACCTTTGAGATCCACGGCGCCGCGACTTGCACCGCCCTCATCCTGAGGAGCACGGCGCCGTCCGCAGGACGGAACCGTGCGTCTCGAAGGATGGCCGCGAGCGCTTCGGCCTCATGGTTCGAGACGGCGCTGACGCGCCTCCTCACCATGAGGGACGGATGCCGGCGTAATCGGCGCCGGCTCCCGCAGCGATAACCGCCCTACGCCCGGAAGATCCGCTTCGCCGCGCGTTCGGCGCTGCTCATCGCGGTCTTCACGTCTTCGCGGCCGGTGCAGTAGTTGGCGAACATGTCGACCACGACGAAGTCGGCGATCGCCGCCGCGGCGTTCTCGCCCATCTGGGCGTCGCCGGCCGGCGTCGAGGCGGTACGGGCGACGTCGCGATACGGGGTGTTCTTCGGGTCCGCGGTCCACATCGGGTTCTTCTCGTAGTCGAGCAGGAACGGCGACAGATAGCCCTGCGCCGCCTCGACCCACGGGTTGAACTGCTCCGGCTCCATCATGAAGGCGGTGAACGCCTTGCAGGTCTGCGGGAACTTGGTGAAGTTGTAGATCAGGATCGGGAAGCCGAGATGCAGCTCGCGGGTCTTGCCGTTGAGGCCGGCGGGCAGATGCGCGTGGTTGATGTCCGCCGCCATCTCCTTGGCGTCCTTCTTCGCCGCCACGTAGATCGAGATGCCGTTGACGGTGAGATAGAGCTGCCCGGCGAGGAACGCCTTGTTGTTGGACGCATCGTTCCACGACGCGGTGCCGGGGATGAAGTTCTCGTACAGCCCCTTGACGTAGTCGAGCGCTTTCGCGGTCTCTGGCGAGTTGACGACGACCTTGCTGTCCTTGTCGATCAGCGCGCCGCCATGTGCCCACAGCGCCCAGTGCAGCCAGCCGTTGGCGTCGCCCGAAGCGTGGCCGAGCGCCATGCCGGCGGGCGTGCCGTTCTTGCTCATCCCCTTGATCAGGTCGGAGAAGCCGGCGAGATCCTTCGGAAACTCCTTGTGGCCGGCCTTCTCGGCCGCGCTGATCCGGTAGTTGACCAGACCGCCGGTCGCCGCCACCGGAATGCCGATCCACTTGCCGTTGTACATGCCGTAGGCCTTGCCGGACTCGCTCCAGCCGCCGCACTTCTTGGCGAGATAATCGGCGACGTCGGACACGTCGGTGCACTTGTTCGGGAAGAGGAACGGCAGCGAATACAGCCCCCACACCATGTCGAGCCCCTGCCCGGTGTTGGCGGCGACCGAGGCCTTCGGCTGGATGTCGTCGTAGGACTCGTTGGAGACGTTGATGGTGACGTTGTTGGCCTTCTGGAACGCGTCGACGATCTTCATGAAGGCTGTGTCTTCGGCTTCGACGAACCGCTTCCAGCGCAGCAGATTGATCTTGGCGCCGGCTTCCGGCTTCCACGGCGAGGTCTCGGCCCACGCCTTGGCGTAGCCGAGCAGTTGGTCGGCGGACATCGTCGCCGCGGCGGCCAGAGTCATCGCGCTGCCTTTCAGCAGCGTGCGGCGATCGAGGGTAAAGTCAGTCATCTGTCGTTCACTCCCTATGTTCCGCTTTGCATGTTCCGCTTTGCGCATTGGTTCGTTGATCGACCAATTCTGGCCCCGTGGTGGGAAGATCTAGATTCGCCGGCCGCTCTCCTTGTCGAACAGATGCGCGACCTCGGCGCGCGGCTGCAGATGGATCAGATCGCCGGGCCCGACCGGATGCCGCTCGCGAAACACCGCGATCACTTCCTGATCGCCGACCCGGGCCACGATCTGGGTTTCGGAGCCGGTCGGCTCGACCACCGCGACCTCGGCCGCAATGCCGGTGTCGGCGAAGTCGAGATGCTCGGGGCGGATGCCGTAGGACACCGGGCAGCCATTGCCGTTCGCCGGCGCCGCTGCGACGGGTAGTTTTGCGCCGCTGGCGGTCTCGACATAAGGCTGGCCGCCGTTCACCTTCAGCGTGCCGTCGAGAAAGTTCATCGCCGGCGAGCCGATGAAGCCGGCGACGAACTTGTTGTCGGGCCGGTCGTACAGATCGAGCGGTGCGCCGATCTGCTCGACGATGCCGTCCTGCATCACCACGATCTTGTCGGCCATCGTCATCGCCTCGATCTGGTCGTGGGTGACGTAGACCGTGGTGGTCTTCAGCCGCTGGTGCAGCTCCTTGATCTCGGTGCGCATCGCCACCCGCAGCTTGGCGTCGAGGTTGGACAGCGGCTCGTCGAACAGAAACACCTGCGGATCGCGCACGATCGCCCGCCCCATCGCCACGCGCTGGCGCTGACCGCCGGAGAGCTGGCGCGGATAGCGGTCGAGCAGCTTGCCGAGATCGAGGATGTCGGCGGCGCGCCGCACTTTGCTGTCGATGGTCTTCTGGTCGGCGCCGCGCAGCTTCAGCGAGAAGCCCATGTTCTGGGCGACGGTCATGTGCGGGTACAGCGCGTAGTTCTGGAACACCATGGCGATGTCCCGCTCTTTCGGCTGCATGTCGTTGACGACGCGCTCGCCGATCGAGATCGTTCCGGCGGTGATTTTCTCCAGCCCTGCGAGCATCCGCAGCAAAGTGGATTTGCCGCAGCCGGACGGGCCGACCAGAACGACGAACTCACCATCCTCGATGGGAACAGTCACGCCGTGCAACACTTCGAAGCCGCCGAAAGACTTACGCACGTCGTGAATCTGCACCGACGCCATCCAGCACCTCCCGAGGTCCCGCCATTTTCTGCGGTCGTTGCCGCCGGCGGCTGACTTATGTTGACGCAACTCTTAGCAGAATATTTCGCCGCTGTCGCGCCTGCAAATTAGTCCGGCGTGACCGCACTACGCCGATTGCGTAGCGCAGTGCGACATGCCAGCATGCGCGTCGTTCCATACTCAGCAAAGGCGCTCAAAACATCCGCTGCAAGGATGTGTGCGGTGCGGGAGAGACGATGACGAAGCACGATGCCGGCGCCCCCCGGCGCAAACTCCGGTCCAGCGAATGGTTCAACGATCCGCATAATCCGGGAATGACCGCGCTCTATCTCGAGCGCTATTTGAACTACGGACTGACTCGCGCGGAACTGCAATCCGGCAAGCCGATCATCGGCATCGCCCAGACCGGCAACGATCTGTCGCCGTGCAACCGGCATCATCTCGAGCTGGCGCAACGGGTGCGCGAAGGCATCCGCGCCGCCGGCGGCCTCGCGATGGAATTCCCGGTGCATCCGATCCAGGAGACCGGCAAGCGGCCGACCGCCGCGCTCGATCGCAACCTCGCTTATCTCGGCCTGGTCGAAGTTCTGTTCGGCTATCCGCTCGATGGCGTGGTGCTGACCACCGGCTGCGACAAGACGACCCCCGCGTGCCTGATGGCGGCGGCGACGGTCAACATTCCGGCGATCGTGCTGTCCGGCGGGCCGATGCTCAACGGCTGGCACAATGGCGAGCGCACCGGCTCCGGCACGGTGGTGTGGAAGTCGCGCGAGCGGCTTGCCGCCGGCGAGATCGACTACGAACAGTTCATGGAGATCGTCGCCTCCTCGGCGCCGTCGGTCGGGCACTGCAACACCATGGGCACCGCCTCGACGATGAACTCGCTGGCCGAAGCGCTCGGCATGTCGCTGCCGGGCTGCGCCGCGATCCCGGCGCCGTATCGCGAGCGCGGCCAGATCGCCTACGAGACCGGCGTGCGCGCGGTCGAGATGGTGTGGGAGGATCTGAAGCCGTCCGACATCCTGACACGCAAGGCGTTCGAGAACGCCATCGTGGTCAATTCGGCGATCGGCGGCTCGACCAACGCGCCGATCCATCTCAACGCGCTCGCCCGCCACGTCGGCGTCGAGCTGTCGATAGACGACTGGCAGAGCGTCGGCCACGCCATTCCGCTGCTGGTCAATCTGCAACCCGCCGGTCTCTATCTCGGCGAAGAGTATCACCGCGCCGGCGGCGTGCCGACGGTGGTCGGCGAATTGATGCGGCACGGCAAGATCCACCAGGACGCGCTGACGGTGAACGGCAGGACCATGGGCGAGAACTGCGCTAGCGCGCCCGCCCCCGATGGCGACGTGATCCATCGCTACGACACGCCGCTGGTGCACGACGCCGGCTTCCTGGTGCTGCGCGGCAATCTGTTCGACTCCGCGATCATGAAGACCAGCGTGATCAGCCTCGAATTCCGCGAGCGCTATCTGTCCAATCCGAAGGATCCGAACGCGTTCGAAGGTCGCGCCATCGTGTTCGAAGGGCCGGAGGATTATCACCACCGCATCGACGATCCGGCGCTCGATATCGACGAGCACTGCATCCTGTTCGTCCGCGGCACCGGCCCGATCGGCTATCCGGGCGGCGCCGAAGTGGTCAACATGCAGCCGCCGGCGGCGCTGATCAAACGCGGCATCCATTCGCTGCCGTGCATCGGCGACGGCCGCCAGTCCGGCACCTCGGGCTCACCGTCGATCCTCAACGCCACGCCGGAGGCCGCCGCCAACGGCGGGTTGGCGCTGCTGAAAACCGGCGACAAGGTCCGCATCGACCTCAACAAGGGCAGCGCCGACATCCTGATCTCGGACGAGGAACTGGCCCAGCGCCGCGCCGACCTCGCCGCCCACGGCGGCTTCGCCTATCCGAAGCACCAGACGCCGTGGCAGGAGCTGTATCGCTCGACAGTCGGCCAGCACGCCACCGGCGCCTGCATGGAGTTCGCCACCCGCTACCAGAACATCGCCGGCACGGTCGGCGTGGCGCGGCACAATCACTGATGGCGGCGACGCGCGACAAATCATTTGGCAACGTCATTCCGGGGCGCGCGCAAAGCGCGCGAACCCGGAATCTCGATGTGCTCTGAACTGCTGGATTCCGGGTCTGCGCCCTGCGGGCGCATCCCGGAATGACAGCCAAGAGAGCTGCGCGAACTAACGAGGGGAAAACATGACCGATCGCCTGAAAGGCAAGCGCGCCTTCATCACCGCGGCGGCGGCGGGGATCGGGCGGGCGTCGGCGATCGCGTTCGCGCGCGAGGGCGCCGAGGTGTTCGCCACTGATATCGATGAGGCCGGGCTCGCCTCGCTCGCCGAGCACGGCGTCGCGCGCACCGCCAAGCTCGACGTCCGCGACACCGCCGCGGTCGAGGCGATCGCCCGGGAGGCCGGCACCGTGGATATTCTGCTCAACGCTGCCGGCTTCGTGCATCACGGCACGGTGCTCGACTGCTCGGATACGGACTGGGAGTTCTCGTTCGACCTCAACGTCAAGTCGATGCACCGCACCATCCGCAGCTTCCTCCCGGCGATGCTGGAGGCCGGCCGCGGCTCGATCGTCAACATCTCGTCGGCTGCCGGCGTGTTCAAGGCGGCGCCGAACCGCTACGTCTATGGTGCCACCAAGGCGGCCGTCGCTGCGCTGACCCGCGCGGTCGCGGCGGATTTCATCACCCGCGGCATCCGCTGCAACGCGATCTGCCCGGGCACGATCGAAACCCCGTCGATGCTCGGCCGCGCCGCCGCGCTCGGACCGCAGGGCCGCGAAATGTTCGTGTCGCGCCAGCCGATGGGCCGGCTCGGCAATGCCGAAGAGATCGCCTCGTTGGCGGTGTACCTCGCCTCGGATGAGAGCGCCTTCACCACCGGCGTCGCCCACATCATCGACGGCGGCTGGACGTTGTGAATACGCCACGCCGACTACGCGACCTCATCCTGAGGAGGCTGCGCAGCAGCCGTCTCGAAGGATGAGCCAAGGGAGGCAAGGCCGTGCCACCTCATGGTTCGAGACGGCGCTTCGCGCCTCCTCACCATGAGGATCCGGATCGAGTAGCAAGGATGATACTGCCATGAACAGCATCGACCTCAACCACCGCTGCGCCGTAGTCACCGGCGGGGCGCAGGGCATCGGGCGCGCGATCGCGGAGCGGTTCGTCGCGTCCGGCGCCAAGGTGGCGCTGTGGGACCACGACCTCGCGCTGGCCGAGCGCACCGCCAAGGAGATCGGCGACGATGTGACGATGGCGGTGGCGGTCGACGTCACCGATCCGGCCGCGGTCGATGCCGCGCGCGACGCCACCTTGAAGGCGTTCGGCAAGATCGACATCCTGGTCAACAATGCCGGGATCGCCGGCGTCAACAGGACGGTGTGGGAGACCGACTACGCCGAATGGCAGCGGGTGCTGAAGCTCAATCTCGACGGCCCGTTCCTGTGCTGCAGATCGGTGGTGCCAGCGATGATCGCGCACAAATACGGCCGCATCGTCAACATCGCCTCGATCGCCGGCAAGGAAGGCAACCCCAACGCCGCGCACTACTCGGCCTCGAAGGCCGGCGTAATCGCGCTGACCAAATCGCTCGGCAAGGAGCTGGCGTCCTACGACATCTCGGTCAACGCCGTGACGCCGGCCGCGGCGCGCACCGCGATCTTCGACCAGATGACCCAGCAGCATATCGACTTCATGCTGTCGAAGATTCCGAAGGGCCGCTTCGTGCTGGTCGAAGAAGTCGCGGCGCTGGTGGCGTGGCTGGCCTCGGAAGACTGCGCGTTCTCGACCGGCGCAGTGTTCGACATTTCAGGCGGACGCGCGACGTATTGATGGGCCCCATGGGCGCGCCCCCGCCCCACGCCGTCATTCCGGGGCGCGCGCAGCGCGAACCCGGAATCCAGCGATGTTCTGCGTGCCGCGCGAAAGCCCTGCTTCGTGGGCGAAAACTTCTCCCCACGTCATCCCCGCGCAGGCGGGGATCCAGTATCCCAGGGCGTCGATAATAACCACGAAGGCTCTGCAATACTGGTTCGCCCGCCTGCGCGGGCGATGACGGTCGTTGTTGATAACGGTCGCTGGTCATTGCCCGCGTCGGATTCCGGGTTCGCGAGCTTTCGCTCGCGCCCCGGAATGACCGCGCAGGGATGATGTGGAAGTCACAACAGGCTCGAAGCGTCACGCTGTCAGGCAGGCGCGGATTGGCCGAGAGGGCTCAGCCCGTCGACAGCCTCCCTACCCCTTCCCCTTGGTCCGGAAGATCACCGGCAGGCTGAAGGTCAGGCCTTCGTCGGCGATCAGCGGCGGCGGGGCCGGGACCGGGTCGGAGCGTTTGATCATGTCGAGTGCGGCCTGATCGAACGCCGGATCGCCGGAGCCTTCGACGATCTTCATCGACAGCACGTGGCCGAGCCGGTCGAGTTCGAAGCCGACCACGATCCGCACGTTCTTCTGCGCGGCGTCCTTCGGGTAGCGCTTGTGCTTGTCGAGATAGGCCACCAGCTCCTTCTGCCAGGTGGCGCGGATCCGGGCGGCCGCCTTACCGACGCCCTGCGCCGGCGCCACCGAACGCGGGCCTTCCTTGGCGGCCTCGTTGCTCGGCATCGCGGTGGCTTCGGCGGCGACCGACTCGGTCGAGGCCTGCTGCTGTTGCTTGGCCTTTTCCTTCTGCTCCTCGTCGACCTTCTTCGGCGTCTCGGTGGTGACGACGCGGTCCGGCTCTTCGGTCTCCTGCGGCGTGTCCTTCGGCAGGTCGCTCTCGTGCACCTCGGCCTTCTGCTCGTTGAGCGCCGGCGAGGCCATCGACGCCTCGGTGTCCGGACCCGGCGGCAGATCGGAGGCTTCGATCTTCGGCGACATCATCTCGACGCCGACCTCGATCGCCGGGGCGCCGAGCGCGTCGTCGTCGAAATCCTCGGGCGCGCTGACCAGAGCCAGCGCGGCTCCGCCGACGTGCAGCGCCACCGCGCCGACCCCCGCCATCAGCCAGAGCCGGTAAGAAGCACCGCGATCGAAATCAAGGTCGGACATGCGATTGCGTTTCTAACAAATTGCAACAGTGTTTGCGAGAGGTCCGGAGCCATCCGGCCCGCGAAAGCCTCCAGGGCTTCGAAGGCTTAGCCTCGTCCCACCGCGAAGCTCGGCTAATTGCCGTCCGGTTTGGCGCCCGGCACCGCTTCCAGCGCCACCAGCTTGATCTTGGCGTAGCCGCCGGACCGCAGCATCTCCAGCACCTCCATCAGCTCGCCGTAAGGCACCGCGCGATCGGCGCGCAGGAAGATGAAGCGGTCCTTGGTCATGTCCGGCATCGTATCCAGCGTCTTGACCAGATCGACGCGCTTGACCTGGTTCTCGCCGATCGCCACCGCCAGATCGGACTTGATGCTGACATAGGTCGGCTTGTCCGGCCGCTTCTGCGGCGTGGCGCTGGAGGTCGGCAGGCTGACCGGAAGGTCGACCGTCGACAGCGGCGCCGCCACCATGAAGATGATCAGCAGCACCAGCATCACGTCGATGAACGGCGTGACGTTGATCTCGTGGGTCTCGTCGAAATCGTCGTCGAGATCGTCGGAATTGCCGAGCGAGACAGCCATCGCTCACTCCGCCGCGCGGGCGCGATGCGCGCTGCCGTGGCTGCGGTCGAGATCGCGCGACAGCAGCCGGCCGGCGGCGCCGGAGGCACGCGCGACCAGTTCGAGGTAGACTTTGATCTCGCGCGAGAAGTGATTGTAGATGATCACCGCCGGGATCGCGGCGACGAGGCCGATCGCAGTAGCGAGCAGCGCTTCGGCGATGCCGGGCGCAACCACCGCGAGGTTGGTGGTTTGCGACTTCGAAATGCCGATGAAGCTGTTCATGATACCCCACACCGTGCCGAACAGGCCGATGAACGGCGCGGTGGCGCCGATGGTGGCAAGGAAGCCCATGCCGCGGCGCATGTGACGTCCCTCGGCGCGAACGTATTCGCTGAACGAAGAGGCCGCGCGTTCCTTGATACCTTCGTCGCTCGACAGTCCGGCCGACAGCTTCGCCTCGCGCAGCGCCGCGGCGAGCAGCATCGACAACACGCTGTGCTTGTCGCCGAGCGCCATCTGCGCCTCGGCGAGCGAACGCGACTCTCCGATCTGCTTCAGCGAGCGGCGTAGCCGGATCCGGGCGCGGCCGAGTTCGATCTTTTTGGCGATGAAGATCGTCCAGGTGATCACCGAGGAGATCGCCAGACCGATCATGACGATCTTCACGACGATGTCGGCGTTCAGGAACATCGTCCACGGCGACAGTTCGGACATGCCGGGCATGACCCCGCCCTGAGCGTGGCCCGCTTCGGGCAGCGCCTGGGTCGCGGACGGCTCGGCCGTGCTGACGGCCGGCGCGGGAACGGCGGCTGTGGCCGGCGGCGAAGGCTCTGCGGCGCTCGGCGGGGGTGCTGCGGCAGGCACCTGCTGCGCGAGCAAGGGTGCCGGCGTCGCGAACAGCGACAATGCGAGTACGGCAGCGCCAATCGATCGGAAGTTCAACATCTTCATACTTCGGCCCAGTAGCGGATGAGGTTGTGATAGATACCGGTCAATTTGACCGTTTCAGGGTCATCGCGTCCCAGCCGCTCGACAAGGGCCTGAATGGCGTTGTCGAGATCGTAGATCATGCTGCGCGCCTGTGCGTCACGTATCATGCTCTGCAGCCAGAAGAAAGACGCCACCCGCGCACCGCGCGTGACCGGAGTCACCATGTGCAGGCTGGTGGACGGGTACAACACGGCATCGCCCGCAGGCAGCTTGACCTCGTGCGAGCCGTAAGTGTCTTCGATCACCAGTTCGCCGCCGTCGTATTCGTCGGGCTCGGCCAGGAACAAGGTGATCGACAGATCGGTACGAATGCGGAGCCCGGTGAGATGATCGCCGCGCACCGCGTTGTCGACGTGGATGCCGAAACGATGCCCGCTCGATGCCGCATAGCGATTGAACAGCGGCGGGAAGATCTGCAGCGGCACCGCGGCGGACACGAATTTGGGATTGGCGGTGAGCGCCGACACGATCCGCCGTCCGAGCGCGCGCGCCAGTTCGCCGTCCGGCGGCAATTGCTCGTTACGCTTGACCATCGCCGACTGCGCGCCGGCGGTGGAGCGGCCGTCCTCCCACTCGGCTGCGTCCATCAGGCGGCGGAACTCCGCCACCTCCGACTTCGGCAACACCTCGGGTATGCAGACCAGCATGACCGCTCCAATTCCCGCGACGCGCCTACAGCGCGCCGCGCAGCGTCAGCCAGACCGAACGGCCGGGCGCGATGAACACGAACGGCGAGTTCGAACGATAGAACGCGTCGTAATAGGTCGTGTTGAAGATGTTGTTGACCGACAGCTTGGCGGTCATGTGCTTGTCGACCTTGAACTCGACGAAGCTGTCGAACCGCCAATGCTCGGGCAGCACGTTGCCGTTGATCGCCGCGAAGGTGCCGCCGTAGATCTTGGAGGCGTACACCGCCTGGCCGCCGACTTCCCAATGGTCGTCGAACTTGTACTTGGTCAGCAGGTTGAACGACTGATGCGCGATGTTGGCGAGCTGCGCGCCGACCGAATTCGGATCGATCGACTGCAACACCTTGGATTCCATCAGCACCAGGCCGCCGAACACGCTCCAGCGGTCGGTGATCTTGCCGGCGGCTTCGAGGTCGATGCCGCGGACGCGATACACGCCGCTCGACAGGATGTTGCTGCCGACGGTCTCGCGGGCGTTCGACTTCTGGGTCTCGAACAGCGACGCGGTCAAGAGCAGCCGGCGGTCGAACAGCTCCCATTTGGTGCCGACTTCCGCCGCCTTGTTCATTTCCGGCGGCAACGCCTGGAAAGTGGTGTTGTTGACGACGAGGCCGCCATAGGCGGTGCCCGAAGCGTCGAGTTCGGCGCCGACCGGGTTGGTCGAGGTCGCATAGGCGGCGTACAGGCTGGCGTAAGGCAGCGGCTTCACCACCGCGCCGAGATTGTAGTTCCACATCCCCGACTGCACGCCGGTCGAGGTCGTCGCGGTGTGGCCGGTGATGTTGTAGTCGTCGTAACGCACGCCGCCATTGAGGATGACGACGTCGTTCCAGTTGGCGGTTTCGATGACGTAGGCCGATTTGGTGTCGACGTTGATGAAGGTCGGATTGTAAGCACGCCGCGGCGAGCTGGCGAATTCGAGCGTATTCGGCGGATTGAGCAGCGGCACGATCACGCGGCCGCCGGTCTGGAAGCCAGCGAGTTCCGAAGTCAGACCCGCATAGGTGTCGCGCATCACGCTTTCGCGCGAGATCTCGGCGCCGCCGACCATGGTGTGCTTCACACCGCCGGTGTCGAACTTGTAGGTCAGGTCGGTCTGGTTGGCGAGCACGTCGGTGGTCTGATAGCGGCTCTGCGACGCCAGCGAGACCGTGGTGGCGGTCGGGTTGCTCGGCAGCGTGCCGATATAGTCGAGCACCGAATGCGCGGCGCGGGAACGGTTGGTCAGCGTCAGGTCCGGCGTGATCGCGAACTCGCCGGTCACCGTGCCGAAATCCTGCCTGGCCTTCTGGAAGTCGCGATTGACGAAGCCGTAATAGGTTTCGCGCGGCACGTTGACGTCGGTCGAGGGCCGTCGCAGCGCGGTGTTGTACGGCACGCCGAAATCCGGCAGGCCGTCGAGATCGGTGTGGACGTAGTTGGCGGTGATCTTGATGGCGTCGGTCGGCGTCCATTTCACCGCGGCGAGCGTGCCCCAGCGGTCGTCGGTGACGAAGTTGCGGCCGGCGACCTTGGCGTCCTGATAAAGGCCGTCGACACGCACCGCCAGGGTCGGGCTCAGCACCTGGTTGACGTCGACCGTGACGCGCTTGGTGGCGTCGGAGCCGAACGTGGTCTCGGCCTTGGTGAAGTTGCCTTCGGTGGTCGCCTGTTTGGTGACGATGTTGATGGCGCCGCCAGCGGTGCCGCGGCCCGCCATGGTCGAGGCCGGACCGCGCAGGATCTCGACCTGCTCGGTGAAGAAGTTCTCGCGGATCGAGATCGCCGGATCGCGGATGCCGTCGATGAACACGTCGTTGCGGGCGTCGAAGCCGCGAATGAAGAAGCGGTCGCCGAACGCGTTGCCGCCCTCCCCGGTGCCGAGCGTGACGCCGGCGGTGGAGCGGCCGATTTCCCTCAGCGAGGTCGCGTTCTTGTCCTCGAGCAGCTCCTTGGTCAGCACCGTCACGGTGCGCGGGGTGTTGAGCACCGGCTCGGTGAACCTGGTGCCCGACAGCCGGTCGACCTTGTAGGGCGCGGCGGCGTCCGCATAGGGGTTGCGGTCCGCCGACAGCGCGCCGGCGTTCGGAAACGGCACCGGCTGCACCTGGGTCGGCTGGGTCCGCCGCGCGGCACGGCGCAGCGCGGTGCGGGCGCGGATCTGGTCCGGCGTCGGCCGCGCCGTCGCCGGCTTCGGTCGCGCCACCGGGGCATCGACCGTTACCGCCGGCAGGCTCGACTGCTGCGCCTCGGCGCCGCCGATCGACGCCACCGCGATCATCCCGGCCACCGCCGAAACCTTGCGGCCATGTGCGCCGTCCCAATCCTGAACGCCTGTGCGCATCGCTGCTTCCGCACGCAACGATCGCGGTGCCTTCGCCCCGTTCATGTCAATCCGCCCCAAGGAGTGCTGTTGCTAATTACAAGCAAGTCTTGGAGAGCTATCGGCCGCGGGGTACAGGGTCAACGCACGAGCAATTACCGCGCGCTGGAATCGTTCAAGATCAAAACGGTTCTAAGACTCACTCCGAACTGACTTGATTTCACGGCGCACAACCGTGCAGTGGCGCGCTCATTGGAGACGCATCTGATCAAGCGCGCGGCAATCTGAAACGGTTCTAAACTGGATCGGCGAAACCGTGGTCGCGCGGACAGCCTCACGCCTCGTCGGGGCTCGGCGGCTTCATCAGCGAGAACATCTCGTCGACGGTCTGCTGCGCGGTGAGTCGGACCTGCTCGGTGTCGAGCATCCCGTCGATCCGGATGCCGCGAACCACCGCCCGGATCTCGTCGCGAAACTCACTGAGGAATTGCAGCGGATCGCGCTGCTGGTTGGCGACGCGCGCAATCAATCCGGTGATCAGGATCTGGCAGGCGATCATCCGGCCGTTGAGCTCTTCCATGCTGCACTCTCCGCGCCCGGCCGCACCATCGCTCCGCCGCCTCGGCGCGGTGATATGGCCGAGCCTCTCGCCACTGACAATTGGAACCATTTTAAGAAGGGACAGCGGCAGCGTCCGACCGACCCCGCAGCCGGGTACCAGCCAGCGAGCCGGCTGGGCTCGCGCCACGCCCCGCTCGGCCCATGAAAGTTTAGCAATGTCATACGGTTTGTGATGTGCTGGCGGCGTTTGCCGGTATAGTTGCCAGCGAACGGAAACCACTGCCGCGCGGGCTGAAGCGGTCGACAGACACCGTATCCGCCGGCCAATGATCGGATCGGGCATGAACAAACCCGGCGCCTTTCGCAGGGCTGTCGTCGTCGGCTGCCTGCTGCTCGCAGCGGCAGCTTCGTATTGGGGATGGCAGCGCATCCAGGGCGGGCGCTCTGCCGGGCCGGGCGAGGCTTCGCACGCGCAACCCGGTGGACCGGCCCCGAAGGCGGGCGGAGCACGCAGCGCATCGGTTCCCGTCACGGTGGCGACGGCGCAGAAGACCGATTTTCCGGTGTATCTCAGCGGGCTCGGCACCGTGCAGGGCTTCAACACCGTGGTGGTGCGCTCGCGGGTCGACGGACAGATCGACCAGATCGCCTTCAAGGAAGGCCAGATGGTCCAGGCCGGCGACCTGCTCGCGCAGATCGACCCGCGGCCGTTCCAGGCGACGCTGGATCAGGCCAAGGCCAAGAAGGCTCAGGACGAGGCCAATCTGGCCAATGCCAAGCTCGACCTCAGCCGCTCGGTCCGGCTCGGCGAATTCGCCACCAAGCAGCAGACCGACACCCAGCGTTCGACCGTGCAGCAACTCACCGCGCAGATCGAGGCCGACGAAGCCGCGATCGCCAATGCCCAGACCCAGCTCGACTACGCCACCATCCGGGCGCCGATCTCCGGCGTCACCGGGCTGCGCCAGGTCGACAAGGGCAACATCGTCAACGCCGCCAGCCAGACCGGCATCGTCACCATCGCGCAGATCGAGCCGATCGCGGTGATCTTCACCGCGCCCGAAGAGCGGGTGTTCGACATCAACCGTGCACTCGCCGCGCATCCCTTGCAGGTGATCGCACTCTCCACCGACGGCAAAACCACGTTCGCCGAAGACGGCACGCTGGCGGTGGTCAACAATCAGGTCGACAGCAACAGCGGCACGGTGCGGCTGAAGGCGGTGTTCGCCAACAAGAACCACGCGCTGTGGCCCGGCCTGTCGGTGCAGACCCGGCTGCTGGTGAAGACCTTGAAGGACGTCGTAGTGGTCCCGAACGATGCGGTCCAGCACGGCAGCGACGGGCTGTACGCCTATGCGGTCGACGCCGACAACAAAGCCGAGCTGCGCAAGATCGTGGTCGGCGCCGCCAACGACCTCAGCACGGTGATCGAGCGCGGCCTCGAACCCGGCGACCGCGTCGTGGTCGGCGGCCAGTACAAGGTCAAACCCGGTACGCCGCTGGCGTTCAAGGTCGCCGACAACGAGACCGTCCCGTCCGCCGTGGCCGCCGGGAAATAGCCATGAACGGGATCTCGACGCCGTTCATCCGCTACCCGATCGCGACCTCGCTGCTGATGGCGGGGATCCTGTTCCTCGGTCTGATCGCCTATCCGGCGCTGCCGGTGGCACCGCTGCCGCAGGTCGACTTCCCGACCATCCAGATTTCCGCCAGCCTGCCCGGCGCCAGCCCGGAGACGATGGCGTCGTCGGTAGCGACGCCGCTGGAGCGCCAGTTCGCGCAGATCCCCGGTGTGTCGCAGATGACCTCGACAAGCTCGCTGGGCTCGACCGCGGTCACCATCCAGTTCGACCTCAACCGCAACATCGACGCCGCCGCCAACGACGTCCAGGCGGCGATCAACGCCGCCGGCGGCCAACTGCCGAAGAACCTGCCGAACCCGCCGACCTATCGCAAGGTCAACCCGGCCGACGCGCCGATCCTGATCCTGTCGGCGACCTCCGACACCCTGCCGCTGACCACCGTCAGCGACAATGCCGACGCCAAGATCGCCCAGCAGATCAGCCAGATCACAGGCGTCGCCCAAGTGTTCATCGGCGGCCAGCAGAAGCCCGCGATCCGCATTCAGGTCGACCCCGCCAAGCTGATGGCCAAGGGGCTGTCGCTGGAGGAGGTCCGCAGCCAGATCGCGATCACCACGGTCGACAGCCCGAAGGGCACGCTCGACGCGCCGACCAAGAGCTACACCATCTACGCCAACGACCAGCTCACCGAGTCCAAGGACTGGAACGACGTCATCCTCGCCTATCGCAACGGCGGCCCGCTGCGGATCCGCGACATCGGCCGCGCGGTGACCGGCCCGGAGGACGCCAAGACCGCGGCCTGGGCCAACGGCAAGCGCGGCGTGTTCCTGGTGGTGTTCAAGCAGCCCGGCGCCAACGTCATCGACACCGTCGATCACATCAAGGCGGAGCTGCCGCGGCTGGTCGCGGGCATTCCGCCGGCGATCAAGGTCGAAGTGATGAGCGACCGCACCACAACGATCCGCGCCGCGGTGGAGGACGTGCAATTCACCCTGATGCTCACCATCGCTCTGGTGGTGATGGTGATCTTCCTGTTCCTGCGCAGCTTCTGGGCCACCATCATTCCGAGCGTCACGGTGCCGCTGGCGCTGCTCGGCGCCTGCGCGCTGATGTGGGCGGCCGGCTACACGCTCGACAACCTGTCGCTGATGGCGCTGACGATTTCGGTCGGCTTCGTGGTCGACGACGCCATCGTGATGCTGGAGAACATCGCCCGTCACGTCGAAGAGGGCGAGAAGCCGTTCGCCGCGGCGCTGAAAGGCGCCCGCGAGATCGGCTTCACGATCGTTTCGATCAGCATCTCGCTGGTGG